>NZ_BAAHAF010000035.1:0-58642 GCF_054777815.1 Angustibacter speluncae
GCCGCCGGCGAGCTGGCAGCAGGCGCCGGAGCGGGCGCGGCCGTCGCGGACGGGCGCTGCGCGGCTGCGGATCCCCCCACCGGCTGCGCGCCGGGCGGCAGCGCCGAGGCGTCGACGACGTCGACACCGCGCGCGTACGCGTCGGCGATCGCGAGCACCGTGCGCACGTACTCGTCGGAGTGGTTGTAGCGGAACACCGCGCGCTCGCGGTCGGACCGCTGGCGAAGATCGCCCGGGCCCGAGCACAGGTAGACCCCGGTGGCGGCCGCGGCGTCGTCGACGTCCTGCGGGTCGCGCGCGCCGTCGCGGTCGGCGTCGACGCCGACGGACGACCACGTGCCCGGGATGAACTGCATCGGCCCCACCGCGCGGTCGAAGCGCGTGTCGCGGTCGTGGCGGCCGCCGTCGGTGTCGAGGATCCGCGCAGTGCCCCGGCTGCCGTCGAGCGCGATGCCGATGATGCCGGGACGCGCCACGCCGTCCGTACCGAGGGCGTTCCCGCCGAAGCGCCCGTGCGAGGACTCGACGCGCCCGATCGCCGCGACCAGCGCCCAGTCGAGGTGGCACCCGGGGTCGCCGGCGGCGAGCAGCCGCTCGGCCTGCTGGTAGGCGACCAGGGCCCGCGCGGGGATGCCGCCGCGGTCGATGCGCACCTGCCCGCCGCTGCCGCCCTGGGCCGACGGTCCGGAACCGGCCGCCGGCAGCACCGGACCGGCGCCGCCCGGCACGCGCACGAAGCCGCCGTCGTCGTCGAGCGCGGCGCCGGACGCGCCGCTCGGCGCCTCGACGGCCCGGTCGGGGACCCGCAGCCCCTCCGTCGCCGCAGGTCCACCACCGACCGCCACCGCGGAGCCCGCGGCGAGCAGGACGGCGACCGGGACGACCGCGGCGATCCTGCCGGCGTCCAGGCGCAGCGTGCGGCGTCCCGTGCTCGGTCCGGTCCCGGCACCCATCGGCGCGGCCTCCTCCCGGGCCCTCGTCGGCCCGTCGTCCACCCCCGGTCAGGAGGTACAACGGATGGTGGGGCCGCAGGTCACGCGCCGCCACCGGGACGCCGCCCGGCCGCCCCGGTCCTACGGTGGGCCCGGTCGGACCACCAGGGAAGGGACGCGATGCCGCTCGAGGACTCCGTCGTGGCGCGGCTGCGCGACGCCCTGCTCGACGTCGAGCACCTGGTGCGCGCCGTGGCGAGCGGTCGCGTTCGGGGCGCCGCGCCGCCGGACCCGGAGCGGCTCGAGGTGCGTCCGGTCGACCTCAAGGACGGCCCGGCGCTGCAGCTGACGGGGCGCACCGGCCCCCGGGTCACCCCGCGCACCGTCCCGGCGCGCGACGCGGACGCCCTCGCCGGTGCCGTCGACGAGGCCCTCGCGCTGCCGTACCGCCACTGGCACGTGGAGACCACCACCGCGACCCTCCAGGTGCGGGTGACCAAGCGCGGCGACGCCCTGCTGCACGAGGGGCCCGCGGCGGGACGGCCGCGCGACACCGCCCACGACCGGGCCAAGGAG
Organism: Angustibacter speluncae; assembly: GCF_054777815.1. Classification (NCBI taxonomy): domain Bacteria; kingdom Bacillati; phylum Actinomycetota; class Actinomycetes; order Kineosporiales; family Kineosporiaceae; genus Angustibacter; species Angustibacter speluncae. The sequence continues at coordinate 1,509 of NZ_BAAHAF010000035.1, forward strand.
CGGCTGCTCGACCCGTCCGACCCGCTGTTCGCGGTGCTCGGTGCGGACGGCGACAAGCGACGGCAGGTCGACGCGTTCCTGCGCTCGACCGAGACCGTGCTCGCCCGGGCGCGCAAGGTGGGAGCGATCGGCGACGGGCCGCTGCGGGTCGTCGACCTCGGCTGCGGCAACGCCTACCTGACCTTCGGGGCGCACCGGTACCTGTCGACCGTGCGCCCGGGCACGCGCACGGTCGGCGTCGAGCTGCGCGAGGACCTCGTCGAGCGCAGCGCCGAGCGGGCCCGCGACGCGGGCCTCGAGGGTCTCGAGCTCGTGCCCGGCACCATCGCGGACGCGGACCCGCGTCCCGTGCTCGGCGGCGACCCGGACGTGGTGCTGGCCCTGCACGCGTGCGACACCGCCACCGACGAGGCGCTCGCTCGGGCGGTGCGGTGGCAGGCGCCGGTCGTGCTCGCCGCGCCGTGCTGCCACCACGACGTGCAGCGTCAGCTCACCGCCGCCGGCCACGAGCCGCCCTCGCCGTACGGCGCGCTCGTGCGCCACCCGATCCTGCGCGAGCGGTTCGCCGACGTGCTCACCGATGCCCTGCGCTCGCTGCTGCTGCGCCAGCACGGCTACCGCGTCGAGGTGGTCGAGTTCGTCGACTCCGCCCACACCCCGCGCAACGCGATGATCCGCGCGGTGCGCACCGGCGCCCCCGCGCGCCCCGAGGTGGTCGCCGAGTACGAGCAGCTCGTCGAGCAGTGGCAGGTCGAGCCGGCGCTCGCCCGCATGCTCAGGGGGTGAGCCGCTCCAGCACGTGGTCGACGCAGGCGGTCAGTGCGCGCACGTCGTCGGGGTCGATCGCGGGGAACATCGCGACGCGCAGCTGGTTGCGGCCCAGCTTGCGGTAGGGCTCGGTGTCGACCACGCCGTTCGCGCGCAGCACCGCCGCGACGGCCAGCGCGTCGACCGACCCGTCGAGATCGATGGTGCCGACCACGGGGGAGCGGTGCGCGGGGTCGGTCACGAACGGCGTGGCCAGCGCGTGCGCCTCGGCCCAGCCGTACAGGTGCGACGACGACTCCGCGCTGCGCCCCGCGGCCCACGACAGGCCGCCGCCGGCGAGCATCCAGTCGACCTGCTCGGCGAGCATCACCAGCGTCGCCAAGGCCGGCGTGTTGTAGGTCTGGTCGAGCCGGGAGTTGCTGATCGCGGTGGTCAGGCTCAGGCCGTCCGGGATCCACCGACCGGACGCACCGAGCTCCTCGGCCCGGGCGACGGCGGCCGGCGACATCAGCGCGATCCAGAGCCCGCCGTCGGACGCGAACGACTTCTGCGGCGCGAAGTAGTAGACGTCGCAGGCCGACACGTCGACCTCGATGCCGCCGGCACCCGACGTCGCGTCGACCAGCACCAAGGCGTCGTCGGCCGCGCCGTCGACGCGGTGGACCGGCGCGGTCACACCGGTCGAGGTCTCGTTGTGCGGCCAGCAGTAGGCGTCGACACCGTTCTCCGCCAACGGTTCCGGCCGCGAGCCCGGTGCCGACGAGATCACCGACGGGTCGGCGAGGAACGGGGCCGCCGCCGTGCACGACGCGAACTTCGCCGAGAACTCGCCGAACGACAGGTGCTGCGACCGCTCCCGCACCAGGCCGAGCGTCGCGACGTCCCAGAACAGGGTCGACCCGCCGTTGCCGAGCACGACCTCGTACCCCTCGGGGAGCGAGAACAGCTCTGCCAGGCCGCTCCTCACCCGCCCGACCAGCGAGCGCACGGGCGCCTGCCGGTGCGAGGTGCCGAGCAGCGTGGTGGCCTGCGCGCGCAGGGCGTCGACCTGCTCGGGGCGCACCTTGCTGGGCCCGGAGCCGAACCGCCCGTCGCGGGGCAGCAGGCCGGCGGGGATCTCGATCGGCGGCGTCGTCGTGCTCACGCCGCCATCCTGCCGCACCGCCGCCGTGGGGCGGCGGCGCGTCTCAGGCGACGGGCCAGCCGGTGACGGCGTCGACCCCGCGCGGGCCGTGCCCCACGTACCGGGCGGACGGGCGCACGAGCCGGCCGGTGCGCTTCTGCTCGAGCACGTGCGCCGACCAGCCGGCCGTGCGGGCGCAGCTGAACATCGGCGTGAACATCGAGGCGGGCACCTCGGCGAAGTCGAGGACGACGGCCGCCCAGAACTCCACGTTGGTCGCGAGCACCCGGTCGGGACGCCGCTCGTGCAGCTCGGCCAGCGCGGCCTCCTCGAGCGCGGCGGCCACCTCGAACCGCGGCGCGTCGAGCCGCCGGCAGGTCTCGCGCAGCACGCGGGCGCGCGGGTCCTCGGCCCGGTAGACGCGGTGCCCGAAGCCCATCAGCCGCTCGCCCTTGTCGAGCACCTCGCGCACGTAGGCGCGGGCGTCGCCGGTGCGCTCGACGCCCTCGAGCATGTAGAGCACCCGCGACGGGGCGCCGCCGTGCAGCGGACCGCTCATCGCCGCGACCGCGCCGGACAGGCACGCCGCGACGTCCGCGCCGGTCGAGGCGATCACGCGGCTGGTGAAGGTCGAGGCGTTCATGCCGTGCTCGGCGGCCGACACCCAGTAGGCGTCGACGGCCTCGACGTGGCGCGGGTCGGGCTCGCCGCGCCAGCGGATCATGAACCGCTCGGTGATCGTGCCCGCCTTGTCGACCTCGCGCTGCGGCACCATCGGCCGGTCCTGGCCGCGGGCCGACTGCGCCACGAACGACAGCGCCATCACCGACGCGCGGGCGAGGTCGTCGCGGGCCTGCCCCTCGTCGATGTCGAGCAGCGGGCGGAAGCCCCAGATCGGCGCCAGCTGCGCGAGGGCGCTCTGCACGTCGACCCGCACGTCGCCGGTGTGCACCGGCAGCGGGAACGGCTCGGCCGGCGGCAGGCCGGGGTTGAAGGCGTCGTCGACGAGCAGGCCCCACACGTGCCCGTACGACACCCGTCCGACCAGGTCGTCGATGTCGACGCCGCGGTACCGCAGCGCGCCGCCGTCCTTGTCGGGCTCGGCGATCTCGCTCTCGAACGCGACGACGCCCTCGAGCCCCGGGACGAACGACGGGTCGGCCTGCGCTGCCATGGGTTCCCCTCTCCTGGCCCGGACGGTGCGCGGCGTCGTCGCCGGCCCGTGGTGCCGCGCCCATCATGGTCCAGTCCGCCGCCGGGACGAAGGGCCGGGTCCCGCCGCGCTGGTTAGGGTCGGGCACATGGCTCACGACGGGGTCGTCGACCCGAGCGCCCGCATCGACTACAGCAGCGAGCACATCCCGGACGTCCTGACGTCCGGCACGCCGCTCGAGGCGATGAGCACCTGGTACCTCGAGGCGAGCGAGGACGAGCGCGTCGTCGAGCCGGGCGCGATGGTCGTCGCGACCGTCGACGAGCTGGGTGCGCCCGACGCGCGCACGGTGCTGCTGAAGCACCTGGACGCCCGCGGCCTCGTGTTCTTCACCGCCACCACGTCGGCGAAGGGACGCGAGCTCGCCGCCCGGCCGGTCGCCTCGGTGGTGCTGCTCTGGCACGCGATGCACCGGCAGATCCGGGCGCGCGGCGAGGTCGAGCGGGTGAGCGAGGAGGACACGCTCGCGTACTTCACCTCGCGGCCCCGCGGCTCGCAGGTCGCGGCCTGGGCGTCGATGCAGTCCGAGCCGCTGGCCTCGCGGGCCGACCTCGAGGCCGCCGTCGCCGACGTCGAGCGCCGGTTCGAGGGCCAGGAGGTGCTGCCGCTGCCGGACTTCTGGGGCGGGTACCGCGTCCGGCCGCGCGCGATCGAGCTCTGGGCCGGGCAGCGCTCGCGGCTGCACGACCGCTGGCTGTGGACGGCGGCCGACGACCAGCCCGCGCTGCTCGACGACCCGACCCGGTGGACGGGGACGCGGCTCCAGCCCTGAGTCAACGCGCTACCACCCGCTCGGCCCGGCGGTGCAGGTAGCGCTGCTCCGGCCGGCTCGCGGTGAGCCGGGCGGCCTCTCGGTAGGCGTCCGCCGCGGCGGGCAGGTCGCCGACGTCCTCGAGCAGGTGCGCGCGCACGGCGTGCACGCGGTGCAGCCGGCGGGTCGACGGGTCCGCGAGCAGCGGCGCGAGCAGGGCGAGACCCTCCTGCGGCGTGCGCGACATCGCCACCGCCACAGCGCGGTTCAGCGTCACGGCCGACGACGGCGCCACATCGTGCAGCATCGCGTACAGCAGCGCGATCTGGTGCCAGTCGGTCTCGTCCCACCGCCGCGCCTGCGCGTGGACGGCGGCGATCGAGGCCTCGAGCTGGTAGCGGCCGACGTGGCCGCGCGGCAGCGTCCGCTCCAGCAGCGCCAGGCCCTCGGCGGTCATCGCGGCGTCCCAGCGGGCGCGGTCCTGGTCGCGCAGCGGCACCAGGTCGCCCGCACCGTCGGTGCGGGCCGGCGTGCGGGCGTGGGTGAGCAGCATGAGCGCGAGCGCCCCCGCCACCTCGGCGTGGTCGGGGACGGCGGCCAGCAGCAGCCGGGTGACCCGCACCGCCTCGCCGGCCAGGTCGGCGTCGACCACCGCGTCGCCGCCGCTCAGCGCGTAGCCCTGGGTGAAGGTGGCGTGGCAGACGTCGAGGACGGCGCCCACCCGGGCCGGCAGCGCGTCGGGCGAGGGCAGCTCGAACCGGGCGCCGCCGTCGCGGAGCACCGCCCGCGCCCGGCTCAGGCGCTGGGCCATCGTCGGCACCGGCACCAGGTAGGCGGCGGCCACCTGCTCGGTGGTCAGGCCCGCGACGCACCGCAGCGTGAGCGCCACCTGCGAGGGACGGCTGAGCGAGTCGTGGCAGCACAGCAGCATGAGCCGCAGCGTGTCGTCGGCGTCGGCCCCCTCGGCGTCCGCGCCGGCACGGGCCGCACCGACCGGGTCGTCGACCCGCAGCGCGACGGCGTCGGCCACCTCGCGCCGCTCCCGCGCCGTCCGCGACCGCACCCGGTCGACCAGCCGCCGCGAGGCCACCCGCACCAGCCAGCCCCGCGGGTTGCTCGGCACGCCGTCGGCGGGCCACTGCCGCACAGCGGCCTCGAGCGCCTCCTGCACGGCGTCCTCGCAGTCGCCGAGGTCGCCGTGACGGCGGAGCAGCGCCGCGAGGACGTGCGCCGACTCGCGCCGCCACACGTCCTCGACGACGGCGTCGAGGTCAGTCGTCGTCGCCACCGGGCCACATCACCGGGCGCACCTCGACGGTCTCGCCCGGGCCGGAGAAGGCCAGGCCGATCTCGTGCGCGCGCTCGGGCGTGACGTCGACGAGGAAGAAGCCCGCCAGGTGCTCCTTGGCCTCCGAGTACGGGCCGTCGGTGGCGACCGGCTCGTCGCCGGCCCAGCGGTAGAGCCGCGCGGCGGACGGGTCGCCGAGCGCCTCGCCGTGCACGAGCTCGCCGGCCTCGCTCAGCTCGCCGAGCACGCGCTCGAACTCGGCCTGCAGCCGGTCGCGCTGCGCCTGCGGCAGCGCGCGGTGCTCGGCCAGGTAGTCGCTGGTGGGGTGCCCCCACGGCTGGGGGTTGCTGTGGATCAGGACGACGTAGCGCACGGGTGCTCCTCGCTCGGACGGTCGGTCTTACGGTCGATCACGTGGGACGTCGGAGCGGCCGCGCCGCCCTCGACACCGCCGGGCGGGCGGGTTCAGCCCTGCGTCGCCGGCCCCGGCACGAGCACGCGCCGGTCGGCGTCGAGCCGCCCGCGGCTGCCGAGCGCGACGGTGAGGTGCCGCACGCCGTGCCCGACGTCGACCCCGTTCACCATCGGGACGCCGAGGTCGCCCAGCCGGTCGAGCAGCAGCTCGTCGACCGAGTCCGGCGACCCGCAGCCCCACCACGTGCCGCCGACGACGCCGGCCACGCCGTCGAGCGCGCCCGCGCGCCGCAGCTGGGTGAGGGCCCGGTCGAGGCGGTACATCGGCTCGTCGACGTCCTCCAGCACGAGCAGCGTCCCCGCCGCGGACCGGCGGGAGGACCGGGCGCCGACGCCGGCGGCGAGCAGGGTCGCGGTGCCACCGACCACGACGCCCTCGGCCGTGCCCGGCACCAGGGTGCGCACGTCGTCGCCGCCGACCGGGCCGGGGTCCTTGCCGAACAGCGTCTCGCGCAGGTGCTCCTGCGACACCGGGTCGTCGTGGAACCGGTGCGAGGCGACCATCGGCCCGAGCAGGGTGGCGACGCCGAGCTCGACCGAGACCGCCTCGTGCAGCGCGGTGACGTCGCTGAAGCCGACCAGGAACGGCGGGGGCTCGTCGTGGCGCGCCGCGCGCAGGGCCGACCAGTCGACCTGGTCGAGCATGCGGTGCACGCCGTACCCGCCGCGGGCGCAGAGCACCGCGGCCACGTGCGGGTCGCACCAGGCGCGGACGAAGTCGCTGGCGCGCTCGCCGTCGGTGCCCGCGAGGTAGCCGTTGCGGTGCCGGCCGAGGACGTGCTCCCCGACCTCGACCTGCAGCCCCCACGACTCCAGCAGGTGCGCCCCGACCTGCAGCCGGTCGGGGTCGATCGGGCCGGCCGGCGCGACCACGCGGACGGTGTCGCCGTGCACGAGCGGTCGGGGGCGGCGCAGCTCGGTCAGCACCCCGGCAGTATGCGCGACGGGGCAGACTCCCGCGGGTGAGCGTCCTGTGAAGGTCCTGCCCGACGGCGTCGGCTGGTGGGTGGGTCCGGCGGGCGCCGCGCCGGGCGTCCCCGCGTGGGACGAGAGCGGTGCCGACGTCGTGCACCCCGCGGCCAGCACGGTGAAGGTCGCCGTGCTCGCGGCCGCGGCGCGGGCCGGGCTGCACGTCTCGTCGCGCCCGGTGCCGGTGCACCCCGCGTTCGCGTCCGCGGTCCCGGGCGAGCGGTTCGCCGTCCTGCGCGAGGAGGACGACGACGAGGACGTCTGGGACGCGGTCGGCTCGTCCGTCCCGGCGTCGTGGCTGGTGGAGCGGATGGTCGTGCGCTCGTCCAACCTGGCCACCGACCTCGTCCTCGAGGCCACCGGGCTCGGCCCGGTGCGCGAGGTGCTCGCCGACGCCGGCTGCACCGCCACCGCCGTCGACCGGCTCGTCGACGACGTGCCGGCCGCGCGCGCCGGTCTCGTGCTGGCGACCACGCCGCGCGACCTCGCGGTGCTGCTCGGTGCGCTCGCGGGCGGGCGCCTGCTCGACGCCGCCGGCACCGCGCACGCGCTCGCCCTGCTGCGCGCGAACGAGCACACCGACGACGTGGTCGCCGGGCTCCCGCCCGGCACCGATGTGGCGCACAAGAACGGCTGGGACGTCGTGGACGGCCGCACCGTCCGACACAGCGTCGCGCTGGTGACCCCGCCGGACGCGGCCGCGTACGTGCAGGCGATCTGCACCACGACCGACCTCCCCGACAGCGCTGCCCGCGAGCTCCTCACCGCGCTCACCCGGCGGTGGTGGGACGCCTGCCACGACCTGCCCGCGGCCGGATCGCGGTAACCCCGTGGACGCCGTCCGGATCGCGACGTAGCGTGGCCGTACACGGGAAAGGAGGTGGTCCACGTCGTGAATGACAGTCGGACGCGTGAGGTGGCTGCCGCCTAGGCAGCCCGCTGAGCACAACGGGCGGACTACCGGCAGTCTCCGGCAGTCACCGCAGCCCACGGGGTCGCTGATCGTCCGCAGCGAGCGCCGGACCCTCCTCGGGTGAGGACCGGAACCCCGTGGGCTGTTCCCTGCCCGGGCGCGGGTCCGCCCGGGTGCGCGGCCTCCCGGGCCGCGGGTGAGGATGGAGCACGTGCCCCGCCTCCTCGCCGACGTCACCCCGCTGCGGGTGAGCGTCCCGTACCGGCGGCTCTGGTCCGGTGCGTTCCTGTCCGGCATCGGCACCCACCTGACGACCACCGCCGTCGGCCTGCAGGTCTACGAGGTGACCGGGTCGACGTTCTCGGTCGGCCTGGTCGGCCTGTTCGCGCTCGTGCCGCTGGTCGCGATGGGTCTGTACGGCGGGTCGGTCGTCGACGCGCACGACCGGCGCACGGTGGTGATCCTGTCGACCACCGGCACCTTCGCCGTCGCCGTGCTGCTGACGCTGCAGTCGTGGGCCGACCTGCGCAGCGTCTGGGTGCTCTACCTGCTCGTGGCCGTCCAGAACGGCCTGTTCGGCATCAACCAGCCCGCGCGGACGACGATCATGCCGCGCATCCTGCCGCCGGAGCTGATGCCCGCGGCCAACGCGCTCGGCAGCCTGACGATGGGCACCGGGCTGATGATCGGCCCGCTGCTGGCCGCCGTGCTCATCGACCGGGTGGGCTACACGGCCGCGTACGCCGTCGAGTCGGCGCTGCTCGTGGTCACCCTCGTCCTGCTGGTCGGCCTGCCGTCGGTGCCGCCGCAGGGGCAGACGAGCCCGCCCGGCCTGCGCTCGGTCGTCGAGGGCCTGCGCTACCTCGGCACCCGGCCCAACGTCCGGATGACCTTCCTGGTCGACCTCGGCGCGATGATCCTGGGCATGCCGCGGGTGCTGTTCCCCGCGATCGGCGCCGCGCTCATCGGCGGCGGCGCGTTCACGGTCGGCGTGCTGTCGGCCGGTCTCGCGGCCGGCACCGTGCTCGCGGGCCTGCTGTCGGGCCCGCTCGGCAACGTCCGGTACCAGGGGCGGGCGGTCGTGCTGGCGGTGCTCTCGTGGGGCACCTGGGTGGCCGCCTTCGGCGTCGTGGTGGCGCTCGCTCCTGGCCCCCCGCCCGGCGGAGGCCCGCACTGGACGATCTGGCCGGCCGCCGCGTGCCTGGCGGCGGCCGGCGCGAGCGACACGGTGTCGGCGGTGTTCCGCACCACGATCCTGCAGACCGCCACCCCCGACTCGATGCGCGGCCGGCTCCAGGGCGTGTTCATCGTCGTCGTGGCGGGCGGCCCGCGCCTGGGCGACCTCGTGCTCGGGACGCTCGGCGACCTGACCACCGAGGCCTGGGCGGCGATCGCGGGCGGCCTGGCCGTGCTGGTCGTCACCGTGCTGCTGGCCGTGCGCCAGCCGCGGTTCTGGGCCTACGACGCCCGCGACCCCCAGCCCTGAGCGTCCCGCCTCGCGGCAGCGGGCCGGGCGGATACCGTGGACGGATGCCGGTCCCGTCCGACGTCGCGCCGAGCGCGACGCCCTCGTCGGACGATCCCGGCTGGGTGAGCGGCACCGAGGGCAACGAGCTGGTGTTCCGCTACGCCGACCCCGACGGCGAGCTGGCATCCCTGCGGCTCTGGCAGGAGATCGGGGTGCCGGGCGACCAGCTCGACTTCGAGCGGGTCGAGGGCGGGTGGGAGCTGCGGCTGCCGCGCCCGTCGGTGCACCGGCTCGAGTACAAGCTCCAGGGCGTGACGACGGGAGGCGACGAGGTCTGGGTGCTGGACCCGACCAACCCGAACGTCGTCGGCGGGGCGTTCGGCGACAAGAGCTGGCTCGCACTGCCCGGCTACCAGGTGCCCGCGTGGACCGAGACCGAGTCGGTGCCCTGGACGGTGACCGACCACGTCGTGGAGGGCACGCCGGTCGGCGAGGTGCAGCTGATGGTCTGGGCGCCCGAAGGCGCAGGTCCCACGCTGCCGCTGCCGCTGCTGCTGGCGCACGACGGGCCCGAGTTCGCGCTGTTCGCGGGCCTGACGCACTTCGTCGGGGCCGGGGTGGCCACCCAGGAGCTGCCGCCGATGCGGGTGGCCCTGCTGGTGCCGGGGGAGCGCAACCGCCGGTACGCCGCGAACCCGGGCTACGCGGCCGCGCTCGTCGAGCACGTCGTCCCGTTCCTGCGCGAGACCTACGCCGTCTCGGGCGATCTCGCGCTCTCGGGTGCGAGCCTCGGCGCGCTCGCGGCGCTGCACGCCGAGTGGACGCACCCGGGCACGTTCGGCGCCCTGCTGCTGCAGTCCGGCTCGTTCTTCACCCCGACGACCGACCCGCAGGAGAGCCGCTTCGAGTTCTTCGCCGAGGTCACCGGTTTCGTCGCCGAGGTGCTGGCGGCGACCGAGGCGCCGTCGACCCCGCTGGTCGCGATGTCGTGCGGCGCCACCGAGGAGAACGTGCACTGCAACCGGGTGATGTCGGCCCACCTGTCGTCGCTGGGTCTCGACGTCGACTGGGTGGAGCACCCCGACATGCACAACTACACGTCGTGGCGCGACGTGCTCGACCCGCGGCTGGGCACCCTGCTGCGGCGGCTCTGGACCGAGACCGCGTCGTGAGCGAGGAGGCACCGTGACCGACCGCGAGCAGGTGGAGCTCGGCACCATCGGGATGGACCGGCCCGGCACCGTGGTCCGGTACGGCCACTACGGGCAGCCGGTGCTCGTGTTCCCGTCCGAGCAGGGCCGGGCGTGGGACTACGAGAACAACGGCATGGTCGACGCCCTGCGCCCGCTGCTCGACGAGGGCCGGGTCAAGCTCTACTGCGTCGACTCCTTCGACCACCTGTCGTGGAGCGACCGCGGCGCGTCCCTGGAGCAGCGAGCCCGCCGGCACCAGGACTACGAGGGCTGGCTGCTCGGTGCGGTCGTGCCGTTCGTCCGCCAGGACAGCCCCGGGTCCGGCGACGACGGTCGCGGCCTGGTGGCCACCGGCTGCAGCCTCGGCGCCTTCCACGCGCTCTCGCTCGGGCTGCGGCACGCCGACGTGGTCGACCGCGTGCTCGCGCTCTCGGGCAGCTACGACCCGTCGGCCTGGCACGCCTGGGGCGAGCGCGGCGACGCCGCCTACTTCACCAACCCCACCGACTACGTGCGGAACCTCGACGGCGACCACCTCGACTGGCTCCGCTCGCGGCTGCGCACGGTGCTCGTGGTCGGCCAGGGTCCGTGGGAGGTGCACCCCACCGGGTCGCTGCCGTCGACGCGGGACATGGCGAAGCTGTTGCAGGACAAGGGCATCTGGTGCGAGCTCGACGAGTGGGGGCACGACAGCGCGCACGACTGGCCGTGGTGGCAGCGGCAGGTCGCCCACCACCTGCCGCGCCTGCTCTGACCACTGGTCGGCGGTGCGCGTCACCGCTAGGTTCGGGCCATGGCTGACCGCACCACGCACCTGATCGGTCTGCTCCTCGGCGCCGAGGAGGACTGGCCGACCGCCTTCGAGCACGTGCTGCGCACGGTGGGCCCCGTCGCCCACGGCGGCCGCACCCACGAGGTCGCGAGCGAACGGCTCACCATCGAGCCGTTCGAGCTCACCGACCCCGCGCGGCCCGACCTGGTGATCGACCGGCTCGCCTACTGGTACTACCACCCGCGCGAGTGGCTGAAGAAGGCCGCGCTGATGAACGGCACCTACCTGCTGAACTCGCCGTTCACGTTCCAGTCGATGGAGAAGCACAGCGCGTACTGCGCGATGCTTCGCCTCGGGCTCAAGGTGCCGCGCACCGTGCTCGTCCCGTACAAGAACCCGGTCGACAACGTGCGCTGGGCGTACACGTCCGAGAAGTACAACCAGTCCTTCGACCTCGACGCGATCGCCGACGACCTCGGGTACCCGCTGTACATGAAGCCGTTCGACGGCGGCGGGTGGCGCGGCGTCTCGCGCATCGAGGACCGCGCCGACCTGCACCGCGCCTACGACGAGTCCGGGCAGATGCTCATGCACCTGCAGGCCACCGTCGACTACGACGAGTTCGCGCGGGCGCTGTCGATCGGGCCCGAGACGATGGTGATGCGGTTCCAGCCCGACAAGCCGATGCACGAGCGCTACGCCGTGGCGTACGAGTTCCTCTCGCCGAAGGCGGGTCACGAGTGCGCGGCGATCAGCCGGATCGTGAACGCCTTCTTCGGCTGGGACTTCAACTCGGCCGAGATGCTCGTCGCCGGCGACGAGGTCTACCCGATCGACTACGCGAACGCGTGCCCCGACGTCGCGGTCACCTCGCTGCACTACTACTTCCCGTGGGCGATCACGGCGCTCGTCCGCTGGTCGGTGTTCGCGCTCCTCCGCGGCCGGCAGCCGCAGCTCGACCTGCGCACCGCCCGGTACTTCGAGGTCGCCGACTCCGACCGCAGCTACGAGGAGAAGGTCGACGCCTACCTGGCGCTGGCCGACGAGCACTTCGAGGCCGACCGGTACGCCGAGTTCTGCGCCGGCGAGCTCGCCCACGTGCCCGAGCGGGTGCACGAGTGGGTGCAGGGCCCGTCGTTCGAGCGGCTGCTGCGCGACACCGTCCAGGCGACGTACCCGCCGCACGAGCAGGACCGGTTCATGGACCACTTCCGCGGCCTGGTCGGCCTGTGGGTCGACGACGAGGCCACCCGGCTCGGGTCGTCCGCACCGGCCTGACGTGCTCCGCCCGTACACCTGGGAGCAGCTCGCCCGCGCCACCCTGCGCCGCCAGTTCCCGTCGGTGCGCGGACGCGGCGCCGACGCCGTGGTCGAGCTCGTCGACCGGGTCGGGCCGGTGCAGTCGCAGGTGGCGCGCTCGCCGTTCGTGACCGCGTCGTCGCGGCTGCCGGGCGTCGCACGCGACGCCGTCGTCGAGGCGTACGAGTCGCACCGGCTCGTGCGCGGGACGTCGGTGCGGGGCACGGTGCACACCAGCACGGTGCCGCAGCACGAGCTGCTCGACGCCGTCTCGCGGCGCACGCTGGCCGCGTGGTGGCAGCGCGGGCTCGGCCTCCCGCTCGAGGACGCGCTCGCCGTCCGCGCCTCGGTGGAGGAGCTCGCCACCGGCGGGTGGCGCACGCCCGACGAGCTGCGGGAGCACCTCGCCGACCGGCTCCGCGAGCTCGGGCACCCGCGGGCCGACGAGCTGGACTCGTTCGCGCGGGGCCTCGCCCACGGCCACAGCGCCCTGGTGCGGCGGCCGCTGGCGTCGTCGGCGTGGGACCGGCAGACCGCGCCGGTGTACCGCTCGGCGGCCGAGCTGCTGTCCCGTCCGCGCGAGCGGGTCGTGGCCGACCCGCGGGCCGCGCTGGTCGAGGTGGTGCGCGGGCACGTGCGCTGGTTCGGTCCGTCGAGCCGGCGCGACGTCGCGTGGTTCACCGGCGACCGGCTCACCGACGTCGACGCGGCTGTCGCGGCGCTCGGCGACGAGCTGGTCGGACGGCCCGGCCCGGACGGCGAGACCTACCTCGACCTGGCCGACGGCGTCCGCGGCGGCGATCCCGACCCGGGCACCCGGCTGCTCCCGGAGTTCGACGGGCTGCTGATGGGCCGCGACAGCAAGCGGCGGCAGCGCTTCGTCGACGAGGCCCACCTGCCCTGGTACTGGACGCAGGGCAACGGCCTGTTCGCCTGCGTCCTGCTGCACGACGGGCGGCTGCGCGCGTCGTGGCGGTTCGAGGGGTCGGGACGGCGGCGCGTCCTCGCGGTGCGGGTGTTCCCGGGCGAGGCACTGGTCCCGGAGGATGCGCTCACCGACCAGGTGCGCGCCCTCGAGACCGCGCTGGCGATCGAGGTGCCCGACGTCCGCGTGACCCGGGCGGGCGACTGAGGTCACCGCACTCCGGATCGCCGCCTTGTCGGGGTGCGACACGCGCGAACGCCCGGGAACACGGCGGATCGGGAAGGGGGGACGGGGCTAGACGAGCTCGACGTCCAGCCGGGCGTAGGTGGGGATCAGCGCGCGCCGGGCGGGGTCGCGGCGCACGACCCGCCACCGGCGTCCCGTGCCGGCCAGAGCCCCCACCACGTGCGCGATCTCGGCCTTCGCGACCGGCGCTCCCAGGCACAGGTGGCGGCCGGCGCCGAACCACAGCTGGCGGGTCGACGGGTCGTACGGGCGGTGCACGTCGAACGCGCCGGTGACGTTGTCGGCGACGTAGGTGAGCAGCACGACGCGCTCGCCGGCCCTGACGTCGAGGCGTCCGATCCTGGTGTCGCGCACGATGTTCCGTCCGATCACCGGGGCCGGCGTGCTGACCCGCAGGCCCTCGCGCACGGCGTCCGGGACGAGGGACGGGTCGGCGACGACGTCGGCGACCTGGCCCGTGTCGGCCAGCAGCGCGACCGTGCGGCCCATCGCGCTCGCCGCCGTCTCGGTGCCGGCGACCAGCAGCAGCGTGGCGAGCCCGGTCGACTCGCGCTCGGACAGGCCCATCTCGCGGCAGCGACCGAGCAGGGTGTCGGGACCGCTCTCGCGGAACGCCTGCGGCACGTCGCGGGTCAGCTCGCCGACGAGCTCGCGCGCCCTCGCGACCGTGTCGTCGGACAGGTGGGTGCTCGCCTGGGTGCCGACCGCGAGCCCGGCCAGCCGCTCGCCTGCCGCGTACACCTCGAGGTACGGCGCGGGGTCGGCGTCGTCGTCGGCCAGGTCGGGCAGCCGCAGCCCCAGCAGCGAGACGACCATCCGGCCGACCAGCTCGCGGGCGAGGGCGGCGACGTCGAGCGTCCCGCCGCCCTCGAGCCGGGCGACCGCGCGCCCCACCGGGCCGTCGAAGACCGGACCGACGATGCCGGCCGCGTTCGCCTCGGTGAACAGGTCGCGGGAGCGCCGGCGCAGGTCGACGTGGCCCGGTCCGTCGAAGGAGTCGAGCACCCACTCGCCCAGCACCTGCGCCCACAGGTGCCCCACGCCGCCCTCGCCGAGCAGCGAGGTCGAGCGGTAGTCCTTCAGCACCTCGCGGATCAGCACGGCGTCGGTGACCACGACGCCGAGGCGCGGGACGCGCAGCACGCCACCGCGCACCGGGCCCAGGGTGCGGCCGGTGGCCACCAGCGCCGACAGCCCCGGGTTGGCCGCCGCGAGCAGCCGCTGCTCCCACCACGCGCCGCCCCCGCGCACCGTCCGCCCACCCGTTGTCAAGAGCACGCGTCCCCCTGCTGATCTCGTCAGGACGCCCTGGGCGCGCCCTCCCCACCCCCTACCGTAGAGCCGCAGGACGGCCGCCCGACGCGGCGTCCACCGGCCGACCGGCCGACACGGGGCCGACACGGGGAGGGGACCCATGGGCACCACGGGAGCGCGGATCGCGGGGGTCGCGACGCACCTGCCGTCGCGGTGGACGAGCAGCGAGGAGACCGAGCAGCGGGTCGTCGAGGCCAGCGCCGGCTTCCGCCCCCCGCCCGGCATCGTCCGCAGGGCCACCGGGATCCACGGCCGGCACGTCATGCCGGACGACTGGCAGGCCTCCGACCTCGCGGTCGCCGCCGCCGGCAAGCTGCTCGCCGACCAGGGGCTCGACGTGGGGGACGTCGACCTGCTGCTCTTCGCGTCGGCCTCGCAGGACCTCGTCGAGCCCGCCACCTCGCACATCGTCGCCGCGACGCTCGGCGCGCGCTGCCCGGTCTTCGACGTCAAGAACGCCTGCAACTCGGTGCTGAACGCCGTGCAGGTGGCCGACGCGCTCGTGCGGGCAGGCCAGTACCGCCGGGTGCTCGTCGTCACCGGCGAGAGCCCGTCGCGCGCGACCCGCTGGGCGGTGCGCGACCTGCGCCAGCTCGCCGAGTCGTTCGCCGGTTACACGCTCTCGGACGCCGGCGCCGCGCTGCTGGTCGAGGCGTGCGCCGAGGGCGACGGCATCCTCGCGCAGGGGCACACCGCCGACTCGACCGCCTGGACCGCCGGGACGCTGCCCGGCGGTGGCTCGCGCCGGCCGCGCGACCTCGACGCCACGTACTTCCACCTCGACGGCGCGCGTCTCAAGGAGGCGTTCGAGGCGGTCGGACCCGCGACCGTGACGAAGGTGCTGCTCGAGGCCGGGATCACCTGGGACGACTGCGATCTCGTCGCCGTGCACCAGGTGACGCTGCCGTACGTGCACGCCTTCGCCGACCGGTGCGGCATCCCGCGCGAGAAGCTCGAGGTCACGGTGGCCGACCACGGCAACTGCGCCTCGGCGTCGTTGCCGCTCCAGCTCGAGCGGGCCGTGCAGACCGGACGCCTCGAGCGGGGGTCGCTGGTCGCGCTGGTCGGTCTCGCGGGCGGCATCAGCGTCGGGACGATGGTGCTGCGGTGGTGAGCGGTTCCCTGGTGCCGGTGCGGGTCGCGGTCGTCGTCCCGGCGTTCGACGAGGAGCGCGGCATCGGCGGCACGCTCGCCGCGCTCGCCGCCCAGGACGACACCGCCTTCGAGCTCGTCGTCGTCGACAACCTCAGCACCGACGGCACGGTCGGCGTGGTCGAGCGCTTCGCGGCGTCCGCCCCGTTCGGCGTGCACGTCGTCACCGAGACGCGCAAGGGGACGGGCGCGGCTGCCGACACCGGTGTGCGCGAGGCGATCTCGCGCGGCGCCACCCACGTGCTCCGCTGCGACGCCGACACGCTGCCGAGGCACGACTGGACGGCGAACGCCCGCCGCTGGTTCGCGACCGGCGACGAGCTGCTGACCGGCCCGATGCTGCCCCGCACCGACGAGTTCCCCCTGCGGCTGTGGGAGCGCACGCTGGTGCCGCTGCTGGTCCCGGGTGCGGCGCTGTTCGGGCGCTACCGGCCGAGCAACCGCGGCTCCGACGAGCAGGGACGCCCCTACCGGGGGCCGTACGTCATGTGCCCCGGGTGCAACCTCGGGGTCTCGGCGCGCGCCTACGAGGCCTCGGGCGGGTTCCCCCGCACCGCGATCGAGGAGGTGCACGAGGACCGCGCGCTGGTGAACCGGGTCCGGGTGGTGAGCGAGCGCGTCGCCTACCGCCGCGACGTCGTGGTGCGCGCCTCGGCCCGGCGGCTGCGCGCGTACGGCCTGCGGGCGACGCTGCGCTGGTACCTCGACCACTCCCACACCCCCGACGTCGTCGACGTGCGGCTCGGCGCCGGTCGGCCGTGACCGCGGTCGACACCCGTCCGCGCGCGGACGCGGTGCTGCGGCACGAGGACGCCCTGCTGCGGGCCGCCCACCCGGTGGCCTTCCCGCTCGTCGAGGCCCTGCTGCGCGGACGGCCCGCCCGCCGGGTGCCGGGTGTCGGGGTGCTCGTCGGCGACCCCGCGCTCGTGCGTGGCGTGCTCACCGACCCGTCGTACCGCAAGGACGGACCCGGGTCGTCCGGCGCGCTCTGGGCCGGGGTGCTCGGCCACCGCACGCTGATCGGCATGGACGGCGAGCCGCACCGCCGGCTGCGCACCGCGCTGAACGGGCTGTTCACCCCGCGTGCCGCCGAGCAGGTCTGCACCCGCGTGCTCACCGCCCCGCTGCAGGACGCCACCGCCGCGCTGGCCGCCGGGCGTCCGGTCGACCTGGTCGAGGTGACGCGGCGCGCGGCCACGGCCGTGATCGCCTCGCTCGTGGGTCTCGTCGACGACGGCGCCTCGCCGGACGAGGTCGCCGCGGCGGGCGACCTGCTGCTGCACGCGGGCGACGAGGTGCTCGGCATGGTCGGGCTCGGCACGCGCCGGCTCTCGGCGGAGCAGGTCGCCCGGGTGCGCGAGCTGTTCGCTCCGCTGACGGCCGCCGCCACCGCGGCCTACGACCGCGCCGACGGCACCGACAGCGTGCTCGGGCGCCTGCCGGCACTGAGCATCTCTCGCGCCCAGGCGCCCTCGCTGGCCGCGGTGCTGCTGCTGACCGGTACCGAGACCGTGACCAGCGCCGCGCCGCGGGTGGTGGCGATGCTGCACGACAGCGGGCACCTCGACGACGTCGCCGCCGACCGGACGCTGCTCGCACCCTTCGCCGCGGAGGCGCTGCGGCTGGCCACGCCGTCACCGGCGATGCTGCGACGGGCGACCGTCGCCGGGCGGCTCGGACCGGTCGAGGTGCGACCCGGCGACCGGGTGCTGGTCGCGACCTGGTGGGCGACGCGGCTCGCGGGCGGGCTGCAGCCGGGGCGCTCCTGCCCCGCGGAGGTGCGCAACCTGTGGTTCGGCGCCGGTCCGCACTTCTGCCTCGGGGCCGCCCTCGCACGCACCGAGATCGAGGCGGTCGCCGGCGCGGTGCTCGACGCGCACGACCCCGGCCGGCCGGTGCGGGTCGTGGACCGCGAGGCGGCGCGCGGCGTGCTCGTCCCGTCGTACCGCCGGCTCGTGCTGCAGGCCGGTGGGGCCGGGACGAGGACCGGGACGTGACCGCGCGCGACCTGGTCGAGGCGGTCCTCGCCCACGGCGCCGCCTCGCCCGGGCGGGTGGCCGCGGTCGGGGCCGACGACCAGGTGCTCACCTACGGCGTGCTGGCCGACCAGGTGCGCCGCGGGGCGGCGGCGCTGGTGGCGCACGGGATGGCGCCGGGCGACGGCGTGCTCTTCGCGGTGCGCCCGAGTCCGCGCGCGGTGGTGGCCGCGCTGTCGGTGGTCGCGGCGGGTGGTGTCGTGGTGGTCGCCGATCCCGGAGCGGGAGAGGGGTTGTCGTCCGAGCGGCTCGCCGCGGCGCACCCGGTCTGGACGATGGCCGAGCCGCTCGTGCACCTCGCCACCAGCGGCCCGCTGCGCGGGCTGCTGGCTCGCCGCGGTCTCGCGCTGCCCGACCTGCGGGCGCCGGGTCTGCGGCACGTGCTGGTCGGCGGGCGGTGGCTGCCCGGCGCGCCCCGCGACGCGCTGCGCTGGTCGGCGCTGCTGCGCGAGGCGGACGGGGTCGCGCCGCCGCCCGTGCGCCCGGACGCCACCGCGCTCGTGGTCTTCACCTCGGGCACGACCGCGTCACCGCGCGCGGTCACCCACAGCCGCAGCAGCCTCGCCGCCGGGCTGCACGCGCTGCTGCCGCGGCTCGACCTCGTCCCGGACGACGTCGTGCACACCGACCAGATGATGATCGGCCTGCCGGTGCTCGTGGCCGGCGCCACGTGGTCGTTCGCGCCCGTCGGCGCCGACGGCGCCCGGCTCGCCCGGACGGCGTCCGAGCGCGACGCGACCGTGCTCTACGCGGTGACCTCGACCGTCGACGCGGCTGCCGCCTCGGGCGCGCTGCCGCGGACGCTGCGCCTCGTCGCGATGGGTGGTGCACCGGTGACGCCGGCTGTCGTGCAACGCGTCCGGGACGCCGTGCCGTCCGCGCGCGTGCTGGGCGTCTACGGGCTCACCGAGGCGCTCCCGGTCGCGACCGTCGACGGCGACGAGCTGCTGGCGCACGGGCGGGTACCCCGCGCCGGGCTGCTGCTCGGACGTCCCGTGCAGGGGACGCGGCTCGAGATCGACGGCGCGGGAGAGCTGTTCGTCTCCGGACCCCAGGTGTCACCGGGCTACCTCGGCGGTCCGCCGCTCGACCGGGTGGCCACCGGCGACCTGGTCGCGCGGCTGCCGGGGGGCCGGCTCGAGCTGCGCGGACGGGCGAAGGACATGATCCTGCGCGGCGTCACGAACATCTACCCGGCGCTGGTCGAGCCGCTGGTCGACCGGCTGCCCGGGGTGGCCGCGTCCGCCCTGGTGGGGCTGCCCGACCCGCGCACCGCCGACGAGGAGGTCGCCCTCGTCGTCGTGCCGGTGCAGGGCGACGGCCGCGGGCTGGCGGACGACGTGCGCCGCCGGCTGCCCGCGGTGCTCGACGCCGCCTGGCTGCCCGACCACGTGCTCGTCGAGCCGGCGCTGCCGACGTCCGGGCGGTCGGCCAAGGTCGACAAGGACGCGCTGCGCGAACGGGTCTCGTCCCGCCTCGGGAAGGTCCCGTGAGGGTCGCGGTCACGGGGGCGAGCGGGTTCGTCGGCGGAGCGGTCTGCCGGGCGCTGCTCGCGGCGGGGCACGACGTCGTCGGGCTGGCGCGTCGCCCCCGCCCGGGCGGGCTGCCGGCGGCGGTCGACTACCGCCGCCACGACCTGGCGGCCGGCCCGGCGGCGGGCGTCCCCGACGTGGGGGCCGTGGTGCACGCCGCCGCGTCGGTCGACGACTGGGCGCCGCTGGGGCGCCAGCGTCCGGCCACCGTCGACGGCACCCGGCACGCGCTGGCCACCTGGCCGTCCGCCCGGTTCGTGCACGTGTCGACCGCCAGCGTGTACCCGCCGTGGAAGCGGGGCGTCGTCCGCGAGAGCGACGGCCCTGACGGCGCGCACGCGGGGCCGTACAGCGAGGCGAAGGCCGAGGCGGAAGCCGTGGTGGCGCAGGCGGTCTCGGCCGGACGCGATGCGGTCGTGCTGCGACCGCACGCGGTGTACGGGCCGGGCGACCCCACGCTGCTGCCGCGCCTGCTCGACGCCGTGCGGGTGGTGCGCGGGCGGGGGGTGCTCGTGGTGCCCGGGTGGTCGACCACCCGCGTGCACCTGACGTCGGTCGAGCTGCTCGCGCGCGCCTGCGTGGCGGCGGTGCGCTCGTCCGCGACCGGCGTGGTGAACGTGGCCGACGCGGCGCCGCTGCCGCTCGCGGCGGCGCTCGACCAGGCGTTCCGGGCGGCCACCGGCGAGGTGCCGGTGCGCGTGCACCTGCCGTTCCCGGTCGCCCTCGGGCTCGGGACGGCGCTCGAGGCGGTGGCGCGGGCGCGCGGGGCGTCCGAGCCGCCGCTGCTCACCCGCTACGTGGTGAGCCACCTCGCCGTCAGCCGCGAGCTCGACCTCACCCGGCTGCGCCGCGACCTCGGCGTCGACCCGCCGCCGACCGACCTGCGCCTCGTCCGTCCCTGAGCGGCGGACTCAGCGAGGTGAGCACGCACTCCACGTGGCGCGCACGCCACGTTCGGTAGGTGACCGCCACCTGGACGTGGTCAGCGACCGAAGGCGGCGGGGTCGACCTGGACCCACACGTGCTCGGCGGTGGCGAGCAGCTCGGGGCCGTCGCCGGCGACCGACCACAGGGTCGCGGCGGAGCGGGTGCGGCGGCCCTCGGTCCCGAGGTGGCGGGCGGTGACGACGCAGCGCTCGCCGGGTGCCGGAGCGCGGTGCACCTGCCCCGTCACGGTCCCGAGCACCATCGGGCGTCCCGCGAGGCCGCCGGACCAGCCGCCGGGGCAGTCGACGGCCGCCCAGGTCTGGGGGACGTCGACCGTGTCGTCCGGCACCCAGGCGCAGGCGGTCTCGCCCGGACGGTCGTCCAGCCAGCCCGGCGCGAGCCGCAGGCCGTCGCCCGGCAGCCGGTCGGGGCCGCAGACGAAGCAGGTGGGGAAGGGGTGGTCGGCCAGGCCGTCGAACCGGGCCGAGGCCCCCTCGGCGGTCGCGAGGTCGACCGGGTCGACGACGGTGAGCGCGGGGTCGTCGACGGTGGAGGCCGTCAGCACGACGACGCCGTCCCGCGCGGCGGTCGCGGTGCCCCCGGACACCTCGACCTCGAGCGGGACGGCGAGCGGCGGCGGCGCCTGCAGCCGCACCTGCACGGCGGGGGCGCCGGGCAGGTGGGCCGCCAGGGCGCCGGCGCACCAGCCCCCGTTGCCGGAGGCGGGTGGGCCGTGGAACCGGTGCGGCACGACGAGCGAGGTCACCCGCCCGACGGTAGCGCCGCACCGGCCCGGGTCACTTCACCTCGGACCGCAGCAGCCGCCAGACGCCGGCGGCCAGGGGCAGCAGCACCCAGAGCGCGCCGGCCGACGCGAGCCGCAGCCAGTCGTCGCCGGTGGCCCACTCCGCACCGGAGAACGGCCCCTGGGCGGCACCGAGGTCGGCCCACTCCTGCAGGTTGTCGCGCACCCACGGCACGAACGAGGCGACGATCGACCAGACGGTCGGCAGCACGAAGTACAGGACGATCGCCGCGGGCGAGCTCATCAGCAGCATGCCGAACGCGAAGGCCATCAGCAGGCTGACCACCAGCACCAGGCCGGCGTTGGCGACGGCCGCCAGGGTGATCGACCAGGGGTCGACGAGGTCGTGCGTCGCCGCCGCGACGGCCGTGCCGGCCGCGCCGAACGCGGCCGCCACCGCGAGGGTGACGACGGTCGCCACGAGCGACACCAGCAGCTTCGCCACGACCACCCGGCCGCGCCGCGGCTCCAGGCCGAAGGTGATGAGCGCCGAGCGCTGCGACCACTCGCTGGTGACGAGCAGGATCGCCAGCACCGGGAGCAGGAAGCCCGCCGGTGCGGTCGAGATGGTGAGCAGCGACGAGAAGGTCAGCATCTGGTCGGGCGCGAAGGCCACGACCCCGGCCACGACGACCAGGTTCGCCAGCACCATGAGCGCGACGAGCCAGAAGCCGGCCCGGGTGTCGACCAGCTTGCGCGCCTCGACCGCCACCAGGCGCAGCAGCGGCACGCGCGGCTGGGAGGTGTCGATCGTGACGGGGAGGTCTGGGGCAGAGGGGTTCTTGGTCAGGGTGGCGGTGCTCATCGGTTCGCTCCGGTGGTGGCGAGGGCGGGCTGGGCGGGGACGTGCTGGGACGGCGTCTCCCGCTGCGTCCGGGCGGTGAGCTCGAGGAACATCGCCTCGAGGCCCATCCCGTCGGCGGGTCGCAGCTCGACGAGCGCGAGGCCGGCCGCGGCGGCGACCTGCCCGACGTGCTCGGGGTCGGTCTCGGTGCGGACGCCGCCGTCGTGGGCGTCCTGGGTCGCGACGCCGGCAGCGGCGAGCGCGGTGGCGAGGGCCCGCGGGTCGGCGGCCCGGACGAAGGTGCCCGCCGTCCGCAGCAGCTCCCGGGTGGCGCCCTGCGCGACCACGCGGCCGCCGCCGATCACCACGAGGTCGTCGGCGATCACCTCGATCTCGTGCAGCAGGTGCGACGACAGCAGCACCGTCCCGCCGCGGTCGGCGTACTCGCGCAGCAGCCCGCGCATCCAGTGGATGCCGGCCGGGTCGAGGCCGTTGGCAGGCTCGTCGAGCACCAGCACCTTGGGGTCGCCCATCAGCGCGTGGGCGATGCCGAGCCGCTGCCGCATGCCGAGCGAGTAGTGGCGGATGCGCCGCTTCGACTCCTTGGGCGTCAGGCTGACCCGCTCGAGCATCTCGTCGACGCGGCGGCGCGGCAGGCCCATCGTGATCGCGGCCAGGTCGAGCACCTCGCGGCCGGTGCGGCCGGCGTGCTGGGCCGAGGCGTCGAGCAGGACGCCGACCTGCGTGGCCGGGTTCGGGACGTCGCGGTAGCGCACGCCCCCGACGAGGGCGCTGCCCGAGGTCGGCGGGGTGAGCCCCGACAGGATCCGCATGGTGGTGGACTTCCCGGCGCCGTTCGGGCCGAGGAAGCCGGTGACCCGTCCGGGACGGGCGGTGAAGGTGACGTCGTCGACGGCCCGGAACGAGCCGTAGACCTTGGTGAGGTGCTCCACGGTGATCATGGCGTCCACGCTCGCCTCCACGAGGGTGCGCCGGCATCGGCCGCGGGGCCGCACCCGGGCCGCGCCGGTCGAGGTCCCGCTACGACTTCCGGTCACCCGGCACCGACCTGCGGCCACCCCGGCGCCGCCGTGCGGCCGTGCCGCCGGTCGTCCCGGCTCGCCTAGCCTGCGGACGTGCCCTTCTCGCCCGCGCAGCAGCCGCGCCTGACCTGGTGGAGCCACACCTGGCGGACGGTGCTGGTGCTGCTGATCTCGGGCTCGGCGATCGTGACCCTCGCCGAGGACGAGCGTCCCGCCGCCGGGCTGCTCGTGGCGGTCGACGTCCTGCTCGGCGTCGCCGCCTTCGTGCTGGTGTTCTTCCGCCGTCGCTGGCCGGTCGCGGTCGCGGTCGCGGCGACCCTCGCGACCGCGGTGTCCGGGCTCGCGTCCGGTCCCGCGCTGCTCGCGCTGGTGTCGTTGTCGACCCGCCGCCGCTGGCGGGAGATCGTGCCCGTGGCGGTCCTGACGCTGCTGGCCGGGCTGGGCTACGCGCTCGCCTGGCCCGGCGCCGTCGCCGCCGGCGGCGGCCTCGGGGACGTGCTCTTCCAGGCCGGCGTCGGCATCCCGTTCACCGGTGCCCTGGTGGCGTGGGGCCTGTACGTCGGCTCGCGCCGCGAGCTGCTCTGGACGCTGCGCGACCGGGCGCAGCGGGCCGAGGACGAGCAGGCGACCCGGGTGGCCCAGGCCCGCACCGCCGAGCGCACCCGCATCGCCCGCGAGATGCACGACGTGCTCGCGCACCGCATCTCGCTCGTCACGATGCACGCCGACGCGATGGTCTACCGCACCGACCTCGACGCCGAGCAGCTGCGCACCTCCGCCGCCGTCATCCAGGAGAGCTCCCACCGCGCGCTGGTCGAGCTGCGCGAGGTGCTCGGCGTCCTGCGCGACGACCCGGGCGACGCGCAGCCCGAGCGGCCGCAGCCGGCCGCCCGCGACCTCCCCGCGCTGGTCGACGAGCTCGTGGCGGACGGGATGCGGGTCGACGCCGACCTCGACGGCACCGACCTCGGCGCCGTCCCCGACACCACCGGGCGGACGCTGTACCGCGTCGTGCAGGAGGGGCTCACCAACGCCCGCAAGCACGCGCCGCACGCGGTCGTCGCCCTGCGGGTCGCGGGCGCCCCGGGCGACGGGCTCGAGGTCGAGGTGCGCAACCCGCTCGCGCCCGGCAGCCGCACGAGCGCACCGGCGTCCGGGCTCGGCCTGGTCGGGCTGGCCGAACGGGCGTCCCTGTCGGGCGGTGCCATCGACCACCGCGTCGTCGACGACCACTTCGTGCTCACGGCCCGGCTCCCGTGGGCTGTGCCAGGGTGAGCGCCGTGACGACCCGGGTGCTGCTGACCGACGACGACCCGCTCGTGCGCGGCGGGCTCGCGCTGATGCTCGGCGGCTCGTCCGACGTCGAGATCGTCGGCGAGGCGGCCGACGGGCAGGAGGCGGTCGACCGGGTGCGGCGGGGCGGCGTCGACGTCGTCCTGATGGACCTGCGGATGCCCGTCCTCGACGGCATCGAGGCCACCGCGCGCATCCGCGCCCTGCCGTCCCCGCCGGCGGTCATCGTCCTGACCACCTTCGACGCGGACGACTACGTCGTGCGCGCGCTGGCGGCCGGCGCGAACGGCTTCCTGCTCAAGGACACCGGTCCGGCCGGCATCCTCGACGCAATCACCAAGGTGGTCGCGGGGGAGCCGATCCTGTCGCCGGTGATCACGCAGAGCCTGATCCGCCAGGTCGCCGGCGCCGCCGACGACCCGCGCGAGACCCGGGCCCGCTCCGCCGTCGAGGCGCTGTCCGAGCGCGAGCGCGAGGTGGCGGTCGCCGTCGGCCGGGGCGGGTCGAACGCCGAGATCGCCGCCGAGCTGTTCATGAGCCAGGCGACGGTGAAGGCGCACATCTCGCGCATCTTCACCAAGCTCGGGGCCACCAACCGGGTGCAGGTCGCGATCACGATGCACGACGCCGGCCTGCTCTGACCGCTCCGCGGGACGGATGGTCGAAGGGCACCCTCACTTAGGCTAGCCTTCCCTTCCGTGACCACCCGGACAGAGGACGGGGCCGCCCTGCGCGGACGCGACCTCACCCTCGCCTACCGCGACACCACCGTCGTGCACGGCGCCTCGCTCGAGCTGCGCCCGGGGCGCGTCACCGCGCTCGTCGGGCCCAACGGCAGCGGCAAGTCGACCCTGCTGCGCTCGCTCGCCCGCCTGCACCGGGTGCAGGCCGGCGACGTCCTGCTCGACGACGGCTCGCCCGCGGCGGCCCTCGGCGCCCGCGACTTCGCCCGCCGCGTCACGATGCTCAGCCAGAACCGGCCGAGCCCGTCCGGGTTGACGGTGCACGACGTGGTCGCGTTCGGCCGCCACCCCTACCGCCGCCGGTTCTCCGCGCTCGGCGCCGACGACCGCGAGGCCATCGCGTGGGCGGTCGACGTGACGGGCACGGCCGCGATGGCCACCCGGGCCGTCGACGAGCTGAGCGGCGGTGAGCTGCAACGGGTCTGGCTCGCCACCTGCCTCGCGCAGCGCACCGGCGTGCTGCTGCTCGACGAGCCGACCAACCACCTCGACCTGCGGTACCAGGTCGAGACCCTCGACCTGGTGCGCGACCTCGCCGACGACCACCAGGTCGCCGTCGGCGTCGTGCTGCACGACCTCGACCAGGCCGCCGCCGTGTGCGACACCGTCGTCCTGCTCGACCACGGGCGGGTCCGCGCCGCCGGCCCGCCCGCCGACGTGCTGGCCGGCGACCTGCTGTCGGAGGTCTACGGGCTGCGGATCGAGACCGTCGTCGACCCCGAGAGCGGACTCGTGCGCACCCAGCCGCGCGGGCGCCACCACGCCCGGGCCGCCGCCCGCGCCACCACCCCCTGAACCCCGCACCACCACCGAGCGAAGGACACCCACCCCGATGAGCAGGACGATCCGCGGCGCCGTCACGGTGCTGACCGCCGCCTCGCTGCTGGCCCTGGCGGCCTGCGGCTCCACCCAGCCGACCGCGCAGGCCGAGGGCGACGAGCCCGCCGGCGGCGGTGCGACCGCCGAGGCGATCAGCCTCACCGACGCCGAGGGCACCGCCGTCGAGCTCGACGGTCCGGCCGAGCGCGTCGCCACGCTGGAGTGGCAGCAGACCGAGATGGTGCTGACGCTCGGCGTCGAGCCCGTCGCCGTCGCCGACCCCGCGGGGTACACGACCTGGGACAGCGCCGAGGCGCTGCCCGAGGGCGTCGCGGACGTCGGCACCCGCGGCGAGGTGAACCTCGACGCGCTGTTCCAGACCGACCCCGACCTGGTGATCGCCGAGATGGGCGACCCCGCGCTGGAGCAGCTGCGCGAGTACGACGTGCCGGTGCTGGTCACCCAGGGCGCCGACGCCGCCGACCCGCTCGCGCAGATGGAGGAGACCTTCACCCTCGTCGCCGAGGCCCTCGGCAAGGCCGACGAGGCCGAGACGGTGCTCGCCGAGCTCGACGCGAGCATCGAGGACGCGAAGGCGGCCGTCGAGGCGGCCGCCCCCGCCGTCACCGGCTTCGTCTACGCCGACGCGTACGTGAACGGCTCGACCCTGTCGATCCGCCCGTTCGGCCAGGGCTCGCTCGTCGGCGAGCTCGGCGAGACCGTCGGCCTCACCAACGCCTGGGCGGGCGAGGTCGACCCGGTGTACGGGCTCGGCCAGACCGACGTCGAGGGCCTGACCGCCGCCGGCGACGTCTGGTTCTTCTACACCGGCACCGAGGACGAGACCTGGGCCACCTCGCTCGAGGGCAACGCGCTGTGGACGAACTCCGCGTTCGTGCAGAACGACCGCGCGGTCGCGTTCCCCGACAGCATCTGGACCTTCGGCGGCCCGCGCTCGGCGCAGCAGCTGCTCGAGGGGTTCGTCACCTCTGTCGGCGGCTGACCGTCCTGCCGTGACGCTCCTCGCCCCGCGCCGCACCGCCCCCCGCCCCGACGCCTCCGCACCGGAGCGCGTCGGGGTCCGCGGGGCGGTGTCGGCGTCCGCCGCGACCCTGGCCGTCGTCGCCGCGCTGGTCGTGGTGGCGGGGTGGCACCTCACCCAGGGCACCACCGGGGTCGGGGCGGGCGACCTGCTCGACCTCGTCCTCGGCCGGGCCGACCCCTACGTCGTCGACGTGCTGAGCGACTCGCGGCTGCCGCGGTTGCTCGCCGGCCTGCTCGTCGGCGTCGCCCTCGGCGCGGCCGGCGCGGTGTTCCAGTCGCTGGCCCGCAACGCGCTCGCCTCGCCGGACACGCTCGCGGTCAACGCCGGGGCGTACGCGGCGGTGGCCGTCGTCGCGGCGCTCGGGCTGACGCTGCCGCTGCTCGGGAAGGGCCTGGTCGCGTTCGCCGGCGCGCTGCTCGCGGCCGGCGTCGTGCTGGTGCTCGGCGGCGGGGGTGCCACCTCGACCACCCGGCTCGTCCTCGCGGGCTCGGCGCTCGCGCTCGCGCTGAACGCGGTCGCCGGGGCGATGCTGCTGCTGTTCAGCCAGGAGACCACCGGCCTGTTCGCCTGGGGCAACGGGACGCTCAGCCAGACCGGCCTGGGCGGCGTCCGCGCGATGACCCCGGTCGTGCTGGTGACGCTGGCCCTGCTGCTCGTGCTGTCGCGCCGCCTCGACCTGATGGCGCTCGGTGACGACACCGCCTCGGTGCTCGGCGTCCCGGTGCGCGGCACGCGCGTGGTCGGCACCGTGCTGGCCGTCGTGCTGTGCGCGTGCGCCGTGAACGTCGCCGGGCCGATCGGGTTCATCGGGCTGGCCGCCCCGGCGGCCGTGCGGCTGCTGGCGAAGGTCGTGCCCGCGGTCAGCCGGCACGCCGTGCTGCTGCCGCTGTCCGGCCTGGTCGGCGCCCTGGTGGTGCTGCTCGCCGACGCGCTGGTGCGGGCCGCCCTGGGCGCCGACGCCGCCCTGCGCATCCCGACCGGCGTCACCACGACGATCCTCGGCGCGGTCGTCCTGGTGCTGCTCGCGCGCCGCTCCCGCGACGCCGGCCCGACCCGCCAGCCACCGGCCGCGCGGACGGGTGCCGCGCACTCGCGCCTGCGCTTCGCCGTCGTCCTCGCCCTCGTGCTGGCGCTCGCCGTCGCCGGGCTCGTCGTCGGCCTGCTCACCGGCAGCACGATGCTGCTCACCGGCGACGTCGTGAACTGGCTGCGCGACCAGGCGGTCGTGTCGGTGCAGTTCGCCCTGGACGAGCGCGCGCCCCGCGTCGTGGCCGCCCTGGCCGGCGGTGCCGCCCTCGCGCTCGCCGGCACCGTCGTGCAGGCCGTGTGCCGCAACCCGCTCGCCGAGCCGGGCATCCTCGGCATCACCGGCGGCGCCGGCCTCGGCGCCGTGGTCGTCACCGTCGCGGCGGCCGGCGGCACGGTCACCACCGGCTCGGTCTCGGTCGGCGCCGCGATCGGCGCGCTGGCGTCCTTCGCCGTGGTCTACGGCCTGTCCTGGCGCGGCGGGCTCAGCTCGGACCGGCTCGTGCTGGTCGGCATCGGCGTCGCCGCCGGCACGGCGGCCGTGACCGCCCTGCTGATCGTGAACGACAACCCGTGGGACACCCCGACGATCTACACGTTCCTGTCGGGGTCGACCTACAACCGCACCTGGACGCAGGTCGTGCCGCTGCTCGTGGTGCTGGCCGTCGCGCTGCCGGTCGCCTGGGCCGCGCACCGCGACCTCGACCTGTTCGCGCTGGACGACGACACCCCGCGGCTGGTGGGCATCCGGCTCGAGCGGGCGCGGCTCGTGGTGCTCGTGCTCGCCGCGCTGCTCACCGCGGCGGCCGTCAGCGCGGTCGGCGTCGTCGGGTTCGTCGGCCTGGTGGCGCCGCACGTGGCGCGGGCGCTGGTCGGCGGGCGGCACCTGCGGGTGGTGCCCGTGGCCCTGCTGCTCGGCGCGGTGCTGCTGGTGGTGGCCGACACCCTCGGCCGCTGGGTGATAGCGCCGAGCCAGCTGCCCGCGGGCCTGCTGGTGGCCGCGATCGGCGCGCCCTACTTCCTCTACCTGCTGCACCGCTCCCGCGCCTGACCCCGGCCGGCGAGGAGCGCTCGGTCAGCCGCGGATCTCGGCGTACCGGTCGAGCGCCTCCTGGCGCTCCACCTTGTGGTCGACGACCCGCTCGGGGTAGCCGTGGGCGTAGCCGTCCTCGGCGTCCCACGGCGCGTGCGCCGCCTTCCCGGCCAGGTGCCGCAGCTCGGGCACCCACCGGCGCACGTAGTCGCCGTTCGGGTCGAACCGCTCTCCCTGCGCGACCGGGTTGAACACCCGGAAGTACGGGGCGGCGTCGGTGCCGCTGCCGGCCACCCACTGCCAGCCGTGGTTGTTCGAGGCGAGGTCGCCGTCGACGAGGTGGTCGAGGAAGTGCCGCGCGCCGTGCTGCCACTCCACGTGCAGGTCCTTGACCAGGAACGAGGCCGTCACCATCCGCACCCGGTTGTGCATCCAGCCCTGCCCGAGCAGCTGGCGCATGCCGGCGTCGACGAGCGGGAAGCCGGTCTCGCCGCGCTGCCAGGCCTCGAACGCCTTCCCGGGACGGGTGTAGCGCATCCGACCCAGCTCGGGCTTGAGGTAGTCCCACGCCGTGCGCGGCTGGTGCCACAGCACGTCGGCGTAGAACTCGCGCCAGGCCAGCTCGGACCGGTACGTGCGCACGCCGTCGCCGCGCCGGCCCGCCAGGTCGGCCAGCAGCGTGCGCGGGTGCAGCTCGCCGTACTTGAGGTGCACCGACAACCGGCTGGTGCGGTCGAGGTCGGGCCGGTTGCGGCCGTCGGCGTAGCCTCCCAACGCGTCGTCGCGGAACTCCTCCCAGCGCTCGCGGGCGGCGTCCTCGCCCGCCGCGGGGAGGTCGGCGTCGAGCGCCGGCTCGTCGGGCAGGTCGTCGCCCTCGACGCTGCGCGCCCACCGCAGCCCGGTCGGCGGGCCGCCCGCCGGTGCGGGCCACCCGTGGTCGGCCCAGGCGCGGGAGAAGGGGGTGAAGACGGCGTACGGCGTGCCGTCGGCCTTGGTGACGCTGCCGGGTCCGACCGCGTACGGCGTTCCCGTGCGGACGAGGGGCGCCTCGAGCGCCTCCTCGACGGCGTCGTCGCGGCGTCGGCCGAAGGGGGCGGTGTCGGCGCTGACGTGCACGGCGTCGGCGCCGAGCTCGCGCACCACCTGCGGCAGCACGGTCTCGGGCCGACCACGCCGCACCACGAGCGCGCCGTCGGTGGCCGACCGCAGCGCCGCCAGCGAGCGCAGCAGGTAGGTGGTGCGGGCCGCCCCGGCGCCGCGCAGCAGCCGCGGGTCGAGGACGAACAGCGGCAGCACCCGGCCGCCGTCGGCCTGCTCGGCGGCCGCCTGCAGCGCCGGGTGGTCGAGCAGGCGCAGGTCGCGGCGGAACCACAGCACGGTGTCGGGCACGGGGCCAGGGTGCCGCCCGCGGGCCGTCGCGGCACCTCGGGCAGGAACACCCCGCGCAGGAACACCCCGGGCCCCGCGGACGCTGAGCACTAGGCTGGCCGCTCGAGGCGGCAGCCGCGGCACCCGGAGGACTGAGCGCAACGTGAGCGACCTGATCGACACCACGGAGATGTACCTGAAGACCATCTTCGAGCTGGAGGAGGAGGGGATCGTCCCGCTGCGCGCCCGCATCGCCGAGCGGCTGCAGCAGAGCGGCCCCACCGTCTCCCAGACCGTGGCCCGGATGGAGCGCGACGGCCTGCTCGTGGTCTCCGGCGACCGCCACCTCGAGCTCACCCCGGACGGGCGCGCCAAGGCCACCTCGGTGATGCGCAAGCACCGGCTGGCCGAGTGCCTGCTCATCGACGTCATCGGCCTCGACTACGAGCACGTGCACGAGGAGGCGTGCCGCTGGGAGCACGTCATGAGCGAGCGGGTCGAGCGGCACCTGGTGAAGCTGCTCGGGCACCCCACGCACTCGCCCTACGGCATCCCGATCCCCGGGCTCGAGGAGCTCGGCGAGCACCCGGACGACGACGCGTTCCTCACGGGCGTCGTCTCCCTGGTCACGGCGGCCCAGCAGGGTGCCGCCCAGGTGCAGGTCCGCCGGCTGGGCGAGCCGCTGCAGGTCGACACCGACCTGCTCGGCCAGCTGAGCGGCAGCGGCGTGCGGCCCGGCAGCACGGTGCAGGTGCGCCCGGTCGACGGCGGCGTCGTCGTCGGGGCCGAGGGCCACGACCAGCTCGACCTGCCGAACCCCACGGCCAGCCACATCTTCGTCACCGTCCCGGCCTGAGCGAGGGGCCGCCAGGCCCTTCTCCGGCGCCGTCCGGGGGCGCTCACCCGTCCGCGGGCCTGGTCCGATCGGACCAGGCCGGACGGGCACGCCCGGCTGCTCCGAGCGGGTGAGCCGGACGCCCTGTCGTCACGCTGCGGTGCCCGTGCGACCACCCCGACGCGCCGTCGTGACCGCGGTGTGACATTCGCGTGGGCGCTGGGTTACGGTTTCCCCGCCGTTCCGGACCCTCGGACCGGCCCTGCCGCAGGCGCCGAGCCCTGCCACTGCGGACAGGCCCCCTCGATCGACGCCTGGCAGGGGCGGGGGAACCACTTCTGGACCGTGGCCGGGGGCCACGGACCTCGGGGTGAAGCCGGGACGCACGCTGCGGACCGGCCGGGTGACACGAACCTCCACCCGAACCCGACAGCTCACCTCGTAGGCGGTAGGAGAGGTCCCACTTCGTGACGAGTCGCGTCCCGGGACGGCACCGCGCTGCGGTCCGCCCCAAGACACCCCTGTCCACCATCGCCACCCAGGTCACCGCCGGAGCCGGCACCGTCGGCCGCCGCGGCGCCGTCCTGGCCGCGTCCTCCGGCCTGGTCGTCTCCCTCGGCGTCAGCGCCGCGGACGCCGCCCCGGTCATCGACCTGCCGGGCGGTGCCGACGCCAGCGCGGCCGACGCCACGCAGGCCACCCCGGCCCCGCAGGCCGCGCCGGTCGCCGACGAGGCCGTCCAGGCGCCGCTCAGCATCCCGGCCGACGCGAACGTCGACGCCGTCGGTGCGGTCGCCGGCCAGGTCGTGGCGCCGCCGCCGCCCCCGCCGCCGCCCGCCCCGCGGGCGACGACCCGGGCCTCGCGCTCCGCGGACCGCTCGGCGTCCTCGGGCGAGTCGGCCGCCCCGGCGTCCTACGGCAACCTGTCGGCCTCGCGCGAGAACGTGATGGCCGTCGCCGCCCGCTACACGGGCGTGCCCTACCGCTACGGCGGCACCTCGCCGTCCGGCTTCGACTGCTCGGGCTACGTGCAGTACGTCTTCGGCCAGGTCGGCATCTCGCTGCCCCGCACCTCGAGCGCGATCGCGGGCTCGGCGACGAAGATCTCCCGCGACCAGGCCCAGCCCGGCGACCTGGTCTACAAGCCGGGCCACATCGGCATCTACGCCGGCGGCAACATGATGTACGACGCCCCCAGCTCGGGCGGCGTGGTCAGCAAGCGCGAGATGTGGTCCTCGGACTTCGGCTTCTACCGCATCCTCAACGGGTAAGAAGCCTCGACCTCCAGCAAGAGCCCGGCCCCGACGTGGGGCCGGGCTCTTCTGCGTCGCGTCCCACCCCGTCCCGGTCCCGGCTCCGGTCGGCTCCGGCGCGCCGAGCGAGGGAGCGCCAGCGAGCGAGTCGAGGTGGGAGGAGTCGACCCTCGGTGGAGCCGGGGCCGCGCGAGCGCCAGCGAGCCAGGAGCACTGTTCACCCGCGGGTCGACGCGAATGACGGTGACCTCGCGCACACCGCCGCGTACCCTGGCGTCGTCCGGGACGGCCGTCCCGGACCTCGACCCCAGGAGGTAGCCGTGGCCAGTCCGCGCGTCTTCGCCCGCACCGGGCGCGGAGCCGTGTGGTGCTGCCCGGCAGCCGCCCCTGCTGGGGGCCGCAGCGGAGCCGGAGCCGGGCAATGACCCGGATCCCGCACCGCCCGGTGCGCCCGCACCGCGAGCCCGTCAGCAGGCGTCGTCCGTCCCGGACGGCGCCTGTCGTCGTCTCCAGGTCAGGCGTGCGAGCAGACGTCCTCACGTGTCCCGAAGCCGTCGGGACCCGCACAGCGAGGTGGAACGCATGCGCACTCTCGTCCTCAACGCCGGCTACGAGCCGCTCGCCGTGGTCTCTTTCCGTCGCGCCCTGGTGCTCGTCCTGGCCGGCAAGGCGTCGGTGCTGGCGGCCGACGACCAGCCGGTCGTGTCCGGCTCGCTCAGCCTCGACCGCCCGTCGGTGATCCTGCTGACGCGGTACGTGCGCGTGCCGTTCGGCCGCTCGGTCCCCGTGTCGCGCCGCGGCGTGCTGCGCCGCGACCGGCACCTGTGCGCGTACTGCGGCACCACGGCCGGCACCGTCGACCACGTGCTCCCGCGCAGCCGTGGCGGCAAGGACTCCTGGGAGAACCTGGTCGCGTGCTGCGTGCGCTGCAACAACCTCAAGGGCAGCCGCACCCCGCAGGAGATGGGCTGGTCGCTGCGCACCGTCCCGGTGGCGCCGCACGGCGCGGGCTGGGTGGTCCGCGGCACCGAGCGCCGGCACGTCACCTGGGAGGACTACCTGCCCGAGGCCGCCTGACGCGGCCGCCCGCGCAGGTCCCTCGGCAGCGCCCGTCCCGGCCCGTCCTGCCGGGTCGCGACGGGTCTGCGAGGGTGTCGGCATGCCCCTGACGTCCACCCGCCCCGAGATCGCCGGGACGTTCGGGGCGGTCGCCTCGACGCACTGGCTCGCCACCCAGACCGGCATGGGGGTGCTCGAGCGCGGCGGCAACGCCTTCGACGCCGCGGCGGCCGCCGGCTTCGTGCTGCAGGTGGTCGAGCCGCACCTGAACGGGCCCGGCGGCGACCTGCCGGTGGTGCTGTGGAGCGAGGCCGACCGGCAGGTGCACGTGGTCTGCGGCCAGGGCGTCTCGCCGGCTGCGGCCACGGCCGAGGCGTTCGCCGACCTCGGTCTCGACGCCGTGCCGGGCACGGGTCCGCTCGCGGCCGTCGTCCCGGGTGCCTTCGGCGGCTGGCTCGAGCTGCTCGCCCGCTGGGGGACGCTGCCGCTGCGCGAGGTGCTCGCCCCGGCGATCGGGTACGCCCTCGACGGGGCCCCGGTGCTGCCCCGGGTGAGCGCGACGATCGCCGCGATGACCCCGACCTTCGAGCAGGAGTGGGAGCCGAGCGCGGCCACCTACCTGGTCGGCGGCGCGGCGCCGGCCCCGTGGGCGCGGCTGCGGCTCACCGGCCTCGGCCGCACCTACGAGCGCGTGCTCGCCGAGGCCGAGGCGGCTGGCGCCGACCGGCTCGCCCAGCTCGAGGCGGCCCGACGGGCCTGGTACGAGGGCTTCGTCGCCGAGGCCGTCGACGCCTTCGGCCGCGACCGCGCCTGGATGGACACCTCCGGCGAGCGGCACCGCGGCCTGCTCACCGGCGCCGACCTCGCGGGGTGGCGGGCGACCGTCGAGGAGCCGCTGGTCGGCACCTACCGCGACGTGCAGGTCGCCAAGACCGGGCCGTGGGGCCAGGGCCCGAGCCTGCTGCAAGCGCTGGCCGTCCTCGACCGCGCCGGACTGCCCGACCGCCTCGACGACGCCGACCCGACCTGGGTGCACGCGGTGGTCGAGGCGCTCAAGCTCGCGATGGCCGACCGCGAGGCCTGGTACGGCGACGGCGCCGACGGCGCCGCGCTGCTGGACGCCGCGTACACCACCGAGCGGGCGGCCCTGCTCGACCCCGACCGCGCCTCGCACGACCTGCGGCCCGGCCGGCTGGGCGGCGCCGACCCGCGGCTGCCCGCCCCGGTCGCGTCGCTCGCGGAGGCCACCGGGGGCGGGGGAGCGACGCCGAGCCCCGGGGTGGGGGAGCCCACCGTCCGCCGGGTCGACGCCCGGGTCGAGGGCGACCTCGGCGCCCGCGGCGACACCTGCCACGTCGACGTCGCCGACCGCTGGGGCAACGTGGTGTCCGCGACCCCGTCGGGCGCGTGGCTGCAGTCGTCCCCGGTGGTGCCGGGCCTCGGCTTCCCGCTCGGCACCCGCGGCCAGATGTTCTGGCTCGAGCAGGGCCTGCCGTCGTCCCTGCGACCTGGCGTGCGGCCGCGCACGACGCTGTCGCCGGCGCTCGCGCTGCGCGACGGCCGTCCCTGGACGGCGTTCGGGACGCCGGGCGGCGACCAGCAGGACCAGTGGCACCTGACCTTCCTGCTGCGCGCCGTGCACGGCGACCGCGGCGCCGACCTCGCGCTGCAGGCGGCGATCGACGCGCCGATGCTGCACACCGACCACGTGGCGTCCTCGTTCTACCCCCGCCGCGCCCGTCCCGGCGTGGTCGTGGCCGAGGACCGTTGGCCGGCGTCCACCCTCGACGGGTTGCGCGAGCGCGGGCACGAGGTCGAGGTCGTCGACGGCTGGTCGCTCGGGCGGCTCAGCGCCGTCGCGCTGGACGGCGGGTGGATCCGCGCCGCGGCGAACCCGCGTGGCGCGCAGGGGTACGCGACCGGGCGCTGACCGCCGGTCGGTAGGTTCGTCGCCGTGGAGGCCCTGCACAGCGTCCTGGTCGTCGCCCACCTCGTGGGCATGGCCGCCGTCGTCGGCGGCTACCTCACCTGCCTGCGGGCGCCGCGGTTCCCGTCCGCCCTGGTGTGGGGCGCCCGGGCCCAGATCGTCACGGGCATCCTGCTGGTCGGGCTGCTCGAGTCCGGCGCCCTCGACGACGAGCCGAACCGTCCGAAGGTGGCGGTCAAGCTCGCGGTCGCCATCGTGCTGACCGGCGTCGCCGAGGCGACGAAGCGCCGCGACCCGCTCCCCACCTGGGCGTTCCACCTGGTCGGCGGCCTCGCGCTCGTGAACGTCCTGGTGGCCGTCCTCTGGTGACCCGCGGCCGCGGCCCGGGCTGTCGGCCGCGGCGCCTAGGGTGGACGGCGACATGAGCACCCTGTTCGACGAGCTCGGCCTGCCCGAGCCCACGCCCGCCCGCCCGGCCACCCGGGAGCAGGCCGCCCGCGAGCGCGCGGAGCAGCTGCTCGTCGGGCTCAACCCGTCCCAGCGCGAGGCCGTGCTGCACCGGGGCGGTCCGCTGCTCATCGTCGCGGGCGCGGGGTCGGGCAAGACCCGGGTGCTCACCCACCGCATCGCCTACCTGCTCGCCGCGCGCGACGTGCACCCCGGCCAGGTGCTCGCGATCACCTTCACCAACAAGGCCGCGGGCGAGATGCGCGAGCGGGTCGGCACGCTCGTCGGTCCGCGCGCCAGGATCATGTGGGTCAGCACGTTCCACAGCGCCTGCGTGCGCATCCTGCGCCGCGAGGCGTCCACGATCGGGATGCGGCAGTCGTTCTCGATCTACGACGCCGCCGACAGCCAGCGGATGATGGCGCTGGCCTGCCGCGAGCTCGACCTCGACCCCAAGCGCTACCCGCCGCGGCGGTTCAGCCACCGGGTGTCGGCGCTGAAGAACGAGCTGGTCGACGACGAGGCGTACGCGGCGCAGGCCGAGAGCCCGGACGACAAGATCCTGGCCCAGGCGTACACGATGTACACCCAGCGGCTGCGCCAGGCGCAGGCGCTCGACTTCGACGACCTGATCATGACCACCGTCAACGTGCTCCGGGCGTTCCCGCAGGTCGCCGAGCACTACCGCCGCCGGTTCCGGCACGTGCTGGTCGACGAGTACCAGGACACCAACCACGCGCAGTACGCGCTGATCCGCGAGCTGGTGGGCGGGGCCGACGACCTCGCGCACCCCACCGACCCGTCCGCGCCGGTGCTCGAGCCGGCCGAGCTCACCGTCGTCGGCGACTCCGACCAGTCGATCTACGCCTTCCGCGGCGCCACGATCCGCAACATCCTCGAGTTCGAGGACGACTACCCGGACGCGCGCACGGTGCTGCTGGAGCAGAACTACCGCTCGACGCAGACGATCCTGTCGGCGGCCAACGCGGTGATCGCGAAGAACCCCGACCGCCGGCCCAAGAACCTGTGGTCCGAGGCGGGCGACGGCGAGCAGGTCGTGGGGTACGCGGCCGACAACGAGCACGACGAGGCGGCGTTCGTGGCCGAGGAGGTCGCGACCCTGCACGAGCGCGAGGGCGTGCGGTACGGCGACGTCGCGGTCTTCTACCGCACCAACGCGCAGTCGCGGGCGTTCGAGGAGGTGCTGGTGCGGGCCGGCGTCCCGTACAAGGTGGTGGGCGGCACCCGGTTCTACGAGCGGCGCGAGGTCAAGGACGTCCTGGCCTACCTGCGGGTGCTCGCGAACCCCGACGACACCGTCAACCTGCGGCGCATCCTCAACGTGCCCAAGCGCGGCATCGGCGACCGGGCCGAGGCGATGATCGCCTTCCTCGCCGAGCGCGAGCGCATCGGGTTCAACGCGGCCCTGGTGCGGGCGGGCGAGGCGCCGGGCCTGGTGTCGCGCTCGCTCAACGCCATCAACGGCTTCAACGCCATGGTCGACGAGCTGCGCACGGTGGTCGAGGCCGGCGCCGGGCCGGTCACCGTCCTGGAGGCCGTGCTCGACCGCACGGGCTACCTGGCCGAGCTGCGTGCGAGCGACGACCCGCAGGACGAGAGCCGGATCGAGAACCTGGCCGAGCTCGCGGCGGTCGCGTCCGAGTACGAGCAGGCCAACCCGGAGGGGTCGCTCGCCGACTTCCTGGAGCAGGTCTCGCTGGTCGCCGACGCCGACGAGGTGCCGGACGAGGCGGTCGCCGACGGCGCGGCCGAGCAGGCCCGGGTCGACCAGGGCGTGCTCACCCTGATGACCCTGCACACCGCCAAGGGCCTGGAGTTCGACGTCGTCTTCCTCACCGGGCTCGAGGACGGCGTCTTCCCGCACATGCGCTCGCTCGACGACCCCGTCGAGCTGCAGGAGGAACGGCGCCTGGCGTACGTCGGCATCACCCGCGCCCGCCAGCGGCTGTACCTCACCCGCGCCGCCGTCCGTAGCGCCTGGGGCGCACCGCAGTACGGCCCGCCCAGCCGGTTCCTCGGCGACGTCCCGGAGCACCTGCTCACCTGGCGGCGCGAGCTCACCGCCGGGCCCCGGGTCGGGCTCGGGCAGACCCCGGCCATCGCGCGGCTGGCGCAGCGACCCGGCGTCCGCTCGCCGGGCAACCGCGAGATCCTGCACCTCGAGCCCGGCGACCAGGTCACCCACGACACCTTCGGGCTCGGCACCGTCACCGAGGTCGTCGGCACCGGCGACAAGACGGTCGCCCACGTCGACTTCCGGTCCGAGGGCAGCAAGCGGCTGCTGCTGCGGTACGCGCCGGTCGAGAAGCTCTAGCCGTTGCCGCCGGTCACCACGAGCCGGTAGCCGATGCCGCGCACCGACTCCACGCGCACCTCGTCGGTCGCGGCGGCCAGCCGACGGCGCAGCCGCTTCACCGCGGAGGCGACGGAGTCGTCGTCGCCGAGGTAGTCGCGCGACCACACCCGCTCGGTGAGCTCGCCGAACCCGTGCACGCGGCCGGGCTGCCCCGCCAGCACCACCAGCAGGTCGAACTCGCGGGCCGACACGGGCACCGGCTGGTCGCGGCAGGTGACCTGGCGGGCGTCCGGGTCGATCTCGACGTCGCCGACGCGGTGCACCTGCCGCCGGGTCGGCGGGACCGGGGCGGGCGGTGCCGCCTCGCCGCGCCCGAGCAGCCGGACGGCGTGGGCGGCGTCGGGGGCGAGCACCACCGAGGTGTCGCGACCCAGCAGCCGCAGCACCGCGACGGCCTGCTCGGGGTCGAGCCCCACGCAGACCACGACGCCCGCGTCCTCCGCCGGCGGCGGCTGCCGCTGGTCCGACACCTGGTCGGGCCGTGCGAGCGGGCGCAGGTCGAGCAGCGTCGCGCCGCCCGCCGGCCCGGTCGACGACCTCGTGGGCACGCTCGGCCCGACGACCGCCACCCCTTCGCGCACTGGTCCTCCCCGTGACCGTGATCGCGTCCTCGGGCCGGGACCGTCCGTGCACCCCGCCGCCCGAGCGTGCGCAGATCATGGCACCGGCGCGCCCGTTTCGTCACCCCTTCTCACGACATCGGGTGCACCGACCGTGAGGGTCGGTGACGCGCGGTGACCGGACGGGCGGTCGTGCTCGGTGACCGCGGCGTGCCCGGCTGCTGCCCGCAGACTGCCCGGCTCCGGACCCGGTCCGGACCTGGGGCCCCGGCGCCGGGAGCGGGAGGGTGCCGGGCACGCGGCCGGAGATCCCGCCGCGTCGTCCCCGGGAGGTCCCGTGCCCTCTGCCCCACCCGCGCGCGCCAGGTTGCGCGCGCTGGCGACGACAGCCGTCGCCGCGCTCACCCTCGCCCTGGCGCCCACCGCGTCGCTGGCGACCACGACGACGGGGGCCGCACCGGCCGCCGTCGACCCCGCGCTCGCGGCCGCGACGGCCGACGGCGCCCGCGCCGACGCCTGGCTCGTCTTCGACGAGACCGCCGACCTCGCCGGCGCCTCCCGGATCGAGGACTGGACCGCACGCGGTCAGGCGGTGGTCGACGCGCTCAAGGCCACGGCCGCCGCCAGCCAGGCCGAGGCACTCGCCGACCTGGACGCCGAGGGCGTGGCGCACCGCGCGTTCTGGGTCTCCAACCGCGTCCTGGTCGAGGACGTCGACAGCTCCCTGACCGCGCGGCTCGCCGCGCTGCCGAACGTCAGCCGCGTCACGGCGACCACCGAGCTGGCGATCGAGGAGCCGTCGGCCGGCACCCAGGAGGCGGTCGTCGACGCCGTCGAGTGGGGCATCGCCGCGATCAACGCCGACGACGTCTGGTCGACCTACGGCAGCCGCGGCGAGGGGCTGGTCGTCGCGAACATCGACTCCGGCGTGCAGTTCGACCACCCCGCCCTGGTCGAGCAGTACCGCGGCAACGACGGCGACGGCACCTTCACCCACGACTACAACTGGTTCGACCCGGGCGCCTACTGCAGCGACGACGGCTCCGTGCCGTGCGACAACAACGGCCACGGCACGCACACCATGGGCACGATGGTCGGCGAGGACGGCGCGAACCAGATCGGCGTCGCCCCCGCGGCCACCTGGATCGCCGCGAAGGGCTGCGGCACCAGCAGCTGCTCGGACGCCGACCTGCTCGCGAGCGGCGAGTGGACGATCGAGCCGACCGACACCGCCGGCGAGAACCCCGACGTCTCGAAGCGCCCGCACATCGTGAACAACTCGTGGGGCGGCGCGAACGGCCCGGCCATCGACCCCTGGTACGACGACATCGTCCAGGCGTGGACCGCGGCCGGCCAGTTCGGCGTGTTCTCCAACGGCAACAGCGGCCCCGGCTGCGACACGGCCGGGTCGCCGGCCGACGGTCCGTACTCCTACGGGGTCGGCAACTTCCAGTCCAACGGCGCGATCGCCCCGGGGTCGAGCCGCGGCCCGGGTGCGGACGGTGACGTCCGCCCCGCCATCTCGGCGCCCGGCACGAACGTGCGGTCCTCGGTCCCGGGTGACGACTACGACAGCTACACCGGCACCTCGATGGCCGCGCCGCACGTGGCCGGCTCGGTCGCGCTGCTGTGGTCGCTGGCGCCGGCGCTGCTCGGCGACATCGACTCCACCCGCTCGCTGCTCGACAGCACCGCGATCGACGTCTCCGACCTCACCTGCGGCGGCACCGCGGGCGACAACAACGTCTGGGGCGAGGGCAAGCTCGACGTCCTCGCGGCCGCGCAGCAGGCACCGGTGGGCGACACCGGCACGCTCGCGGGCGACGTCACGGACGCCGCGTCCGGCGAGCCCGTCGCGGGTGCCTCGGTCGAGGTGACCGGTCCGGTCGACCGCGCCCTCACCACCGACGCCGAGGGCTCGTTCTCGGCGCTGCTGCCGGTCGGCACCTACGACGTCGAGGTGCAGGCCTTCGGCTACGCCGCGGCCTCGACCACGGCCGAGGTCACCGTCGACGCGACCACCGAGGTCGCGATCGCGCTCGACGCTGCGCCGCGGCACGCGGTCACCGGGTCGGTGGTCGACGCCCGTGGAGCGCCCGTCGAGGGCGCGCAGGTGACGCTGGAGCCGAGCCTGCTCGAGCCCGCCGTCACCGACGCGGAGGGCGCCTTCACCTTCCCGGAGGTGCCCGAGGGCGAGTACACCGTCGCGGTCGACCCGGCCGGGGCGTGCTCCGGCGGTGACAGCGAGGTCGTCGTCGTGGACGGCGACGAGACGGTGCAGCTCGAGCTCACCGACGTCGTCGACGCCTACGGCTACTACTGCTACACGCGCGACAGCGTCTACACCGAGGTGACGAACCCGCTCGCCCTCACCGGCGACGAGTCGTCGGCGAGCGTGGCGCTGCCGTTCCCGGTCGTGTTCTACGGCCAGGAGTACTCCACCGCGTACGTCTCGACGAACGGCCACGTGAACTTCCTGGCCCCGGCGACCGCCTACAGCAACGTGGCGCTCCCG
Organism: Angustibacter speluncae; assembly: GCF_054777815.1. Lineage (NCBI taxonomy): Bacteria > Bacillati > Actinomycetota > Actinomycetes > Kineosporiales > Kineosporiaceae > Angustibacter > Angustibacter speluncae. The sequence continues at coordinate 42,804 of NZ_BAAHAF010000035.1, forward strand.
GCACCCGGCGTACCCAACGCCGCGGTGTACGCGTTCTGGGACGACCTGCTCGTCGACGCCCAGTCGGGCGTCTACACCGGCACCGCGACGCTCGACGGCCGGCAGGCCTTCGTCGTCGAGTGGCGCGACGTGAAGTTCTTCGGGACGGGCACCGAGCGGTTCGACGCGGAGGCGATGGTCTTCGCCGACGGGTCGGTCGTGACGGCCTACCGCAACGTCGACGAGAGCGTCCCGCGCGAGGCGGGCAACTCGGCGACCGTGGGCATCGAGAACGCGTCCGGCACGGTGGCGACGGTGTTCTCGCACAACACCGCGGCCGTGTCCGACGAGCTCTCGGTCGTCTTCGCCCTGCCGCCGAGCGGGGTCGTCACGGGCACCGTGACCGACGCCAACGACGACCTGCCCGTGTCCGGCGCCTCGGTGACCCTCACCGACGCCGAGGGGCAGGTGGTGCGGCAGGGTTCGACCGACGCCGACGGCGACTACACCGTCCAGGCGCCGGTGGGCACCTACACGCTCACGGTGACGAAGACGAACTACGTCACCCAGGAGCGCGAGGTCGTGCTCGAGCAGGACGACCGGGTGACCGAGGACTTCTCGCTGGCCACGGCCCGCGGGTCGGTCGACCCGACGTCGCTGGAGTGGCTGCTGCCGCAGGGGGCGCAGCGCACCGCCGACCTCACCCTCACCAACGACGGCTCGGCGCCGATGACGTTCGAGGTCGCCGAGACCGGCGGCGGTGCGGTCGACGGGGCGCCGGCACGGCTGAGCTCCTTCCAGCAGGCGGCCGTCGACGAGCACGCGGTGTCGCGGAAGGTGGCGCTCACCGAGCGCCAGCGCTCCGAGGCGGTCGTGCAGGCGCCTGGCGACGTGCTCACCTCGTGGGAGGCCGAGGGCCTCACCACGGCGTGGGGCGTCGGCGTCGGCGAGAGCGGTTCGGTCTGGGTCTCGGACGTCGAGTCCGCACCCACCAAGGACGTCGAGTTCGAGGCGGACGGGACCGCGACCGGCCGCTCGCACGAGACGCCCTGGGCCGGCACGTGGCCCGGCGACATGTCGCGCGACACCCAGCGGGGCGTCGTGTGCCAGGTGGCCGTCGGCGGCGACAACGGGATCCACTGCTGGGACGAGGACTCCGGCGAGGTCTCGTACTCCCTCACCGGCACCGAGTGGTCCTCGGTGTCCCAGCGCGGTCTCGCGTACGTCCCGGAGGACGACACGTTCTACGTGGGCGGCTGGAACAGCGAGGAGATCTTCCACGTGGCCGGCGAGTCGCACCCGACGCCGGGTGCGGTCCTCGACAGCTGCGTCCCCGACGAGACCGGCATCGCCGGCCTCGGCTGGAACTCGGTGGCCGGTGCGCTCTGGATGGCGTCCAGCAGCGCGACGAACACCGTGTACCGCCTCGACCCCGCCACGTGCGACACGGTGAGCAGCTTCACCGTGCCGGGCGAGGACGAGTTCGCCCTCGGCGGGCTCGAGGTCGACGCGGCCGGCAACCTGTGGACGGCGTCCCTGCTGACGAACACCGTCTACAGCATCGACAGCGGCGTGCCGTCGTACACCGACGTCCCGTGGCTGTCGGTCGAGCCGACCGAGGGCGAGGTCGCGGCGGGTGCCTCGACCACGCTCGAGGTCACCGTCGACACCACCGGGGTCGAGGCCGGCGTGTACCGCGCCAACGTGGTGATCGCGACGAACAGCGGTCGCCAGCCGGCGATCACGGTGCCGGTCGAGGTCGTGGTGTCGGGCTACTGGACGGCGGTCAACGCCGGCGGTGGCGCGTACACCGACTCCGAGGGCTACCCCTGGGTGCCCGACCAGCAGTACGCAGCCGGCTCGTTCGGCTGGGTCGGCACGTCGGCCGCGGTGTCGACGCCCCGGGCGACCACCCCGATCAACGGGACGGTCGACGACCCGCTCTACCGCGACCAGCGGGAGGGCATGGACGCCTACCGCTTCGACGCGCTGCCGGCGGGCACGTACGAGGTCACGATGGAGTTCGCGGAGCTGAAGAACCGCGCCGTGCCGGACTGGCGGATGTTCGACGTGTCCGTGAACGGCGAGTGGGCGCTGGTGCGCCACGACGTGGCCGACGAGGTCGGGCTGCTGACGGCCGACACCCACACGTACGTCATCGAGGTGCCCGAGGGCGGCTCGGTCGACGTGCAGTTCTGGGACCGTCGCTCGTACAAGGCGCCGATCGTGAACGCCATCTCGGTGGTGCAGCGGCCGGACATGTGACCGGTTGCGGCTGACGGGATCTCGGCCCCTCAGCCGCGCCGGCGGACTCGCGGCGGTCGACCACCCGGTCGACCGCCGCGGGTGCGTCCGGGTCGGAGAAGGAAGGTGTCAGTGCAGGGGGGTGACGCCGTGCTCGGCGACCGAGCCGTCGCTGTCGAGACGGCACAGCACGGAGGAGATCTCGTGCACGAGCCGGCTGGAGACCGGTAGCGACATGTGCCCGGCACCGCGGACGAGGTGGTTGCGCACCTGCAGGTCGGGGTGGGTGAGGCGACCGTTGCGCTGCGGCACGACCATCTGGTCGAGGTCGGACCAGTAGGCGATGAAGCGGGTGCGGCAGCGGTCGGTCGGCTCGTCGAGCTCGCGGACCAGGTCGCTGCCCGGCCGCAGCTGGCGGGTGAGCTCGGTGCTCACCAGACGCGCGACGTGGGTGCCGTTGTGCGGGGTGGCCATCGTGACGAGGGTGTGCACCCGCGCGTCACCGCCGAGCCGCTGCACGTAGTAGCGCGCGATCAGCCCGCCGAGGCTGTGGCCGATGACGTGCACGCGCTCGTACCCGGTGCGGGCGCAGATCTGCTCGACCTCGTCGGCCAGGTCGCGCGCGGCCGCGCGCACGTCGTTGGTGACGGGGGAGTAGTTGCGGGTGAGGACGCGACCGAAGCCCTTGCGCCGCAGGCCGCGTCGGAGCAGGGAGAAGATGGAGCGGTTGTCGACCATGCCGTGCAGCAGCAGGATCGGCGTGCCGGCGGCCTCGACGTCGCCGACGAGCAGACCGCGCTGGGCCGGCCCGAGGCCGTCGAGGCTGTACCCCTCCGGGTCGCGGTGGTGGTCGCGCAGCAGCCCGAGCGGGTAGACGGCGAGGTGCGCGGCGTTCCAGGCGGCCTCGACGGCCACGCCGGCGACACCGCGCGGGCTGAGCAGGGCGCGGGCGGCGGCTCCCGCGGCCGTCCCGGCGCGGGAGAACCCGGAGGCCGGGGCGCGCGTCGGCGCGCCCGGGCGCGGCCCGGGGACGTGGTCCGCGTCGGACCCGATCGGCAGCGACATCGTCGGCCCTCCCTGTACGCAACGTAGCAAGGCGCCGTCGCCGCGGCCCGGCGGCGGGCCCGGGTGGCCGCGACGGCGACCGCTCGTCGTGCGGGAGCGACCGTTCGTCGTCCCGGTGAGCACGCGGGACGGGTTCCGGCGCGCGGGATCGTCCGACCGGGGTGATGCTCTGCCCATGGCGACGACGCTGCCCGGCTTCCTCGCGCGCGACCGCACGGTCGCCGCACCCGGCTTCAACCGCTGGCTGATCCCTCCCGCGGCGCTCGCCGTGCACCTGTGCATCGGCCAGGCGTACGCGACCAGCGTCTACAAGACCGCGCTGGTGCAGCACTTCGACGTGGGTCTCACCGAGATCGGCGTGATCTTCTCGATCGCGATCGTGATGCTCGGGCTCTCGGCCGCCGTGATGGGCACCTGGGTCGACCGCAACGGCCCGCGCGCCGCGATGTTCACCTCGGCGTGCTTCTGGGCCACCGGCTTCCTGGTGGGGGCCCTCGGCATCTGGACGAGCCAGCTGTGGCTGCTCTACCTGGGGTACGGCGTGATCGGCGGCATCGGGCTGGGCATCGGCTACATCTCGCCGGTCTCGACGCTGATCAAGTGGTTCCCCGACCGCCCTGGCCTCGCCACCGGCATGGCGATCATGGGCTTCGGCGGCGGCGCGCTCATCGCGAGCCCGGTGTCGACCGCGCTGCTGCAGCGCTACGACACCGGCTTCGACCCGTCCGACCCCGCGTCGGTCGCCTCGGGCGAGGCGGTCGCGATGTTGTTCGTGACCCTCGGCGTGGTCTACCTGGCGTACATGCTGTTCGGCGCGTTCACCGTGCGCGTGCCCGCGGAGGACTGGCGCCCCGAGGGGTTCGACCCGTCGTCGATCCGCGAGAAGAAGCTCGTCACGACCGCGAACGTCACCGCGCGCAACGCCGTCCGGACGCCGCAGTTCTGGCTGCTGTGGGTGGTGCTGTTCTGCAACGTCACCGCCGGCATCGGCATCCTCGAGCAGGCGTCCCCGATGATCCAGGACTTCTTCCGCGAGGGCAGCACGTCCACTGTGTCCGCCGCCGTCGCAGGCGGTTTCGTCGGCATCCTGTCGATGGCGAACATGGCCGGGCGCTTCGTCTGGTCGTCGACCTCGGACGTGATCGGGCGCAAGCCGATCTACATGGTGTACCTCGGCGTGGGCGTCGTGGCGTACCTCGCGCTCGCCCTCGCCGGCTCGACCGCGACGGCGCTGTTCGTGCTGCTCGCCGTGGTGATCCTGTCGTTCTACGGCGGCGGGTTCGCGACCATCCCGGCGTACCTGCGCGACCTGTTCGGCACCCTGCAGGTCGGCGCGATCCACGGCCGGCTGCTGACCGCCTGGTCGGCGGCCGGCGTCGCCGGACCGCTCATCGTCAACGCCTTCCTGGACGCGCAGGGCACCCCCGGCGAGCTGACCGCCGCTGCGTACCGTCCCGCGCTGCTGACGATGGTCGTGCTGCTCGCGATCGGCTTCGTGGCGAACCTGCTGGTGCGCCCGGTGGCCGAGCGGTTCCACGAGGCGAAGGAGCAGGACCTGGTGGTCGACGTCGCCGGCCACGAGAAGTCGCTGCGGAAGGAGGTGGGACGGTGACCGCGCGCATCGCGATCGCCTGGGCGCTGGTCGGCATCCCGCTGGCGTACGGCGTCTACCAGACGCTGGTGAAGGCCTCGTCCCTGTTCGGCGGCTGAGTCCCGCTCCCGCACCGTCGCCGCCGCCACGACGACTCCGCGCACCGGGCGGTCACGTCGCAGACGCCCTGAGGCGTGCGAGGTGACCGCCAGGTGTGCGAGGTGGGACGACCGACGGCCGACTCAGCTCTGGTGGTGGGGGATCGGTGAGGGGCGGCGCTCCTGCCCCTGCGGGGCGTGCATGCCGTCGACCTTGGTCTCGCTCTCGCGGGCGGGGACGTGGTCCTCGAGCCGGATGACGACCCACTTCGAGGTGGGCGTGTTGCTGGCCTCGGCGGTGGAGTCGAGCGGGACCAGCGGGTTCGTCTCGGGGTAGTAGGCCGCCACGCACCCCTTCGGGGTGTCGTACTCCACCAGCCGGAACGCCTTGGCGCAGCGATCGACGCCGTCGTCCCACTCGCTGACCAGGTCGACGAGCTCGCCGTCGGTGCGGCCGAGCTCGCGCAGGTCGTCGGCGCCGATGAACAGCACGCGACGACCCTGGTGGATGCCGCGGTAGCGGTCGTCGAGGCCGTAGATCGTGGTGTTGAACTGGTCGTGGCTGCGGATCGACTGCAGCACCAGGCGGCCCTGGGGCACCTGCACGACCTGCAGCGGGCTCACCGTGAAGATGCCCTTGCCGGCCTTGGTCGGGAACTCGCGGGAGTCGCGCGGCGGGTGGGGGAGGATGAAACCGCCCGGCCGCTTGATCCGCTCGACGTAGTCCTCGCAGCCGGGCACGACACGCGAGATGTGGTGGCGTACCTCGTCGTAGTCGGTCGGGAAGACGTCCCACCGGATGCCGTACCGGTCGCCGAGCGTCGCCCGGGCGATGCCGCTCACGATGTCGACCTCGGACCGCGGGTGCCTCGAGACCGGCTCGACCCGGCCGCGCGAGGCGTGCACGTTGCACATCGAGTCCTCGACGGTGACCTGCTGCTCGCGACCGCCGGTGCGGTCGATCTCGGTGCGCCCGAGGGTCGGCAGGATCAGCGCCTCCTCGCCGGTGACGCCGTGCGAGCGGTTGAGCTTGGTCGAGACCTGCACGGTCAGCGCGGTCCTGCGCAGGGCGTGCTCGACGGCCTCGGTGTCGGACATGGCCTGGACGAAGTTGCCGCCGAGGCCCATGAAGACCTTGACCTCGCCGTCGCGCATCGCGCGGACGACGTCGACGCTGTCGTGGCCGTGCTCGCGCGGCGGGTCGAAGCCGAACTCGGCGCCGAGGGCGTCGAGGAACGAGTCCGGCGACTTCTCCCAGATGCCCATCGTCCGGTCGCCCTGCACGTTCGAGTGCCCGCGGACGGGGAACAGCCCGGCGCCGGGCTTGCCGACGTTGCCCTGCAGGAAGGCGACGTTGACGAACTCCTTGATCGTGTTCACGGCGTTGTGGTGCTGGGTGATGCCCATCGCCCAGCACGTCACGGTGCGCTTCGAGGCGGCCATCATCGCGGCCGCCTCGCCGATCTCGTCCATGGTGAGACCGGTGGCGGCCAGGACGTCGTCCCAGTCGACCGAGCGCACGTGCTGCTCCCACTCGGCGAAACCGACGGTGTGCCGCTCGATGAAGTCGCGGTCGACCACCGTGCCGGGAGCGGCATCGTCGGCCTCGAGCAGCAGCCGGCCCAGGCCCTGCCAGAGCGCGAGGTCGCCGCCGCTGCGGATCTGCAGGTAGAGGTCGGCGAGCTCGAAGGTCCGCCCGGCCATGCCCAGCGGCTCCTGCGGGTTCATGAACCCCTGCAGCCCCGCTTCCTTCAGCGGGTTGACCGCGATGATCCTCGCGCCGTCGCGCTTGGCGATCTGCAGCGCCGACAGCATCCGCGGGTGGTTCGTGCCCGGGTTCTGGCCGGCGATCACGATGAGCTCGGCCTCGTGCACGTCCTGCAGCGACACCGACGACTTGCCGATGCCGATGGTCTCGGCGAGCGCGACCGAGGTCGACTCGTGGCACATGTTCGAGCAGTCCGGCAGGTTGTTCGTGCCGTAGGCGCGGGCGAACAGCTGGTACAGGAAGGCGACCTCGTTGGAGGCGCGGCCCGAGGTGTAGAACGCCGCCTCGTCGGGGGAGTCGAGCCGGTGCAGGTGGTCGGCCACGAGCGCGAAGGCGTCGTCCCACGAGATCGGTTCGTAGTGGCGCGATCCCGCGCGCTTCACCACGGGGTGCGCCAGGCGTCCCTGCTGCTCGAGCCAGTACCCCGAGGCGGACGCGAGGTCGTCGACCGAGTACCGGGCGAAGAACGCCGGCCCGACGACCTCGCGCTGCCCCTCGTGCGCGACCGCCTTGGCGCCGTTCTCGCAGAACTCGGCGGTGTGCCGGTGCCCCGGCTCGGGGTCGGGCCAGGCGCAGCTCATGCAGTCGAAGCCGTCGGTCTGGTTCAGGGCGAGCAGCGCCTTGGCCGCGCGCACCGGACCCATCTGCGTCGTGGCCCGCTCGAGCGAGATGGCGACGGCCCGCGGGCCGGCCGCCGACTCCTTGCGCCCCGTGACCGTCAGGTCGGAGTCGTCGACGTCGTCCACCAGGGGTCGAGGAGCCATGCCGCCACGCTAACCCCGTGCGGCGGTTCCGGCTCCCGGGGCACCGAACAGCGACCGGTAGTGCGGCGCCAGCGCTCGGTACGGCTCGCCGAACACCACGGCGGCGACGTCCTCGTCGGACCCGTGCACGGCGGCGTCGAGCCGGTCGAGCTGGTACTCCCACCCGGGACCGACGTCGGCCGCGTCGGTGGTGGCGTCGACGACCTGGGCGAGCTCGAGCGCGGTGCCGGCGCCGGACGCCCGCAGGCGCAGGTCGAGCGTCCAGTTCTCCTCCGGCGCGTCGTTGACCGACCGCACCCGCAGGCGGTGCGGCGGTTCGCACACCTCGACGACGTAGGGCTCGAAGGGCATCCCGTCGAACGTCATCGCCACCTCGAGGCGCCCCGTCGACGGGTCGCCGCGCCAGGTGCCGAACCACCGCGCCAGGCGCGCCGGGTCGGTCACCGCCGCCCACACGTCCTCGACGGGGGCCCTGAATGTGCGGTCGAGCACCAGGTGCGGCGTCCCGTCGCGCGGCTCGCGGCGTCCGGACGGGGTGCGGGTGGCGGTCATGCCGTCTCCTCCTGCTGCTGGTGGTGGTCGGCGCCCGCGCCGTCGCGGACCGTGCGACGCACCTCGAGGTCGAGGGCGTCGAGGTGCTCGGGTCGCACCGGCGGCCGCGCGCCGACGGCGCCGACGAAGGCCCGGACGGGGTCGAGCCCGGCGTCGACGAGCTCGTAGTGGCGCTCGCGGCCGGACGTCGTGGCGCGCACGAGACCGGCCTCGCCGAGCACCCGCAGGTGCCTGCTCACCGCCGGACGCGACACCGGGTTGCCGCGGTCGGCCAGCACCCGGGTCAGGTCGACCACCCTCGACGGACCCGTCCGCGCCAGGTGCGCGAGCAGGTCGCGCCGGCCGGCGTCGGCGAGGGCGGCGAAGGCGTCCACACGAACAGGTAACCACGCGGTTACCGATCTGTCGAGGCGTGAGCGGCCTCACCCGCTGCCGCGCGGCACCCTCGTCGGGGCACCGCTAGGCTCGCCCCGGCTCCCCTCCCGCCGCGCCCGCGAGGCGCCGGCTGCGGGGCCGCCCACCCGCTCGACGACGAAGGACGGACCCCGTGGACCTGTACGAGTACCAGGCGCGAGACGTGTTCGAGAAGCACGGGGTGCCCGTGCTGCGCGGGGTCGTGGCGACCACGCCCGAGGAGGCGCGCGCCGCGGCCGAGGAGCTCGGCGGCGGCACCGTGGTCGTCAAGGCGCAGGTGAAGACCGGCGGCCGCGGCAAGGCCGGCGGCGTGAAGCTCGCCCACAGCCCGGACGAGGCGGCCGAGAAGGCCGGCGAGATCCTCGGCATGGACATCAAGGGCCACACCGTGCACCGCGTGATGATCGCCGAGGGCGCGAAGATCGCGGAGGAGTACTACTTCTCCCTCCTGCTCGACCGCGCCAACCGGTCCTACCTCGCGATGTGCTCGGTCGAGGGCGGCATGGACATCGAGCAGCTCGCCGAGGAGCGTCCCGAGGCGCTGGCCAAGGTCGAGGTCGACCCCGCCACCGGCATCGACGCCGCCAAGGCCGACGAGATCGTCACCGCCGCCGGGTTCGCCGAGGACCTGCGCGGCCCGGTCGCCGAGGTCCTGCAGAAGCTGTGGGTCGTCTACCGCGACGAGGACGCCACCCTGGTCGAGGTCAACCCGCTCGTGCGCACCGAGGACGGCTCGGTCGTCGCGCTCGACGGCAAGGTCTCGCTCGACGCCAACGCCGACTTCCGTCAGCCCGACCACGCCGCCCTCGAGGACAAGGCCGCCACCGACCCGCTCGAGGCGCAGGCCAAGGAGAAGGGCCTCAACTACGTCAAGCTCGACGGCTCGGTCGGCATCATCGGCAACGGCGCCGGCCTGGTCATGAGCACCCTCGACGTCGTCGCCTACGCGGGCGAGGAGTTCGGCGGCGTGAAGCCGGCGAACTTCCTCGACATCGGCGGCGGCGCGTCGGCGCAGGTGATGGCCGACGGCCTGCACGTCATCCTCGGCGACGAGCAGGTCAAGGCGGTATTCGTCAACGTCTTCGGCGGCATCACCGCGTGCGACGCGGTGGCGAACGGCATCGTGCAGGCGCTGCAGCTGCTGGGCGACGAGGCCACCAAGCCGCTCGTGGTGCGGCTCGACGGCAACAACGTCGACGAGGGACGGGCGATCCTCGCGGAGGCGAACCACCCCCTCGTGACGATCGAGGAGACCATGGACGGCGCGGCCCGCAAGGCCGCCGAGCTGGCTTCGGCCAACTGAGACAGGGAGTTCCGACGACATGGCGATCTTCCTCACCAAGGACAGCAAGGTCATCGTCCAGGGCATGACCGGCTCGGAGGGCATGAAGCACTCCCAGCGCATGCTCGCCTCCGGCACGAACATCGTGGGCGGCGTGAACCCCCGCAAGGCCGGCGAGACCGTCGAGTTCGACGGCGGTGTCAGCGTCCCGGTCTTCGGCACCGTCGCCGAGGCGATGGCCGAGACGGGCGCCGACGTGTCGGTGGTCTTCGTCCCCGCCGCCTTCACCAAGGCCGCCGCCGTCGAGGCGATCGACGCCGGCATCCCGCTCGCGGTGATCATCACCGAGGGCGTCGCGGTCAAGGACACCGCCGAGCTGTGGGCGCACGCCAAGGCGAAGGGCACCACCCGGGTCATCGGCCCCAACTGCCCCGGCCTGATCAGCCCCGGGCAGTCGAACGCGGGCATCATCCCGGCGAGCATCACCGGCCCGGGCAAGGTCGGCCTGGTGTCGAAGTCGGGCACGCTGACCTACCAGATGATGTTCGAGCTGCGGGACTTCGGCTTCTCGTCCGCCGTCGGCATCGGCGGCGACCCGATCATCGGCACCACCCACATCGACTGCCTCGAGGCGTTCGAGAACGACCCCGACACCGCGGCGATCGTGATGATCGGCGAGATCGGCGGCGACGCCGAGGAGCGGGCCGCGGCCTACATCTCCGAGCACGTCACCAAGCCGGTCGTCGGCTACGTCGCCGGCTTCACCGCCCCCGAGGGCAAGACGATGGGCCACGCCGGCGCGATCGTGTCCGGCTCGTCCGGCACCGCCCAGGCGAAGAAGGAGGCCCTCGAGGCCGCGGGCGTCAAGGTCGGCAAGACGCCGAGCGAGACCGCGCAGCTGATGCGGGAGATCATGCAGTCCCTCTGACGGGGAGCGCCGTGACCGACCAGCACCAGGAGCCGGACCGGCTCGCGGGCCTCACCTGGCCGCGCGAGACGGCCCGGCTCCTGCTGCGTCGGGCCACCCCGGACGACGTCCCGGCGATGTGGGCGTACCGGCGGCTGCCGGAGGTGAGCGAGTGGCTCACGTCCGCACCGGCCGACCTCGACGCGTTCACCGCGCACCAGACCCCCGACCGGCTCGCCGTCACCGTGGTGGCGGCGCTGCGCGACGTGCCCGACGAGGTGGTCGGCGACCTGATGGTGCGGGTGGAGGACGCCTGGTCGCAGGCGGAGGTGCGCGACCGCGCCGCCGGCACCCAGGTCGAGCTCGGCTGGGCGTTCCACCCGGCCGCGGGCGGGCGGGGCTACGCCACCGAGGCCGTGTCCGACCTGCTGCGGATGTGCTTCTGGGACATGGGCCTGCGGCGCGCGGAGGCGCACTGCTTCGCGGCGAACCGGCCGTCCTGGCGGCTCATGGAGCGGCTCGGCATGCGCCGCGAGACGCACGCGGTCAAGGAGTCGCTGCACCGCAGCGGCGAGTGGATGGACGGCCTGACCTACGCGCTGCTCGCGGACGAGTGGCGCACCCGCGACCTGGACCTCGACGACACCGCCGGCTGACCCGCCCCTCCCCGGCGTGGGAGCACCGGGCTCGGCGTCCGCCGGGTGACGATGGACGCGATGAGCCTGCTGACCCGCGAGCCGCGCACCCCCGCGCGCGAGCGCACCCCCCGACCGCCCGAGCGCGCCGCGCTCGGGTCGCCGGTGTTCGTCGGGGTGCTCGCCGGGGGCCAGGCCGTGCTGGCCGGGCTCGTCTTCGCGCTCGTCCCCGTGATGCTGGTCTGGCTGACCTCCGCGCGGGTCGGCGCCCACTGGACCGAGGCCGCGCGGGTCGGCGCCGACGCCTTCGCCCTCGCCCACGGCGCCGCGGTGGCGCTGCCCTCGGGCGAGCTCTCGCTCGTGCCCCTGGGGCTCACCGCCCTCGCCCTCACCCTGTGCTGGGTCGGCGGGCGCCGCGTGCACGAGGCGCTGCGGGCGCTGCGCGACCCCGTCCCGCGCCGTTCGCTCGGTCTCGCGCTGGCGGGCTTCGTCCTGGGGTACGCCGTGCCCGCCGCGGCCGGCGCGCTCGCGGCCGGGACGGGCGTCGCCCGCCCCCTGACGCCGCAGGCCGCGGTCGGCGCCGTCGCCGTGTCCCTCGTCGGCGCGGCGCTGCCGATGCTGTCCGCCTGGCTCGGCCGCTGGACGCACCGCGACCGGGTGCTCGGCGTCGCCCGCGCCGCCGCGTGGCTGCTCGGCGCCCTCGCCGCTGCGGCGACCCTGCTCACCCTGGTCGCGCTGTGGGCCGGCCGCGAGCGGGTGCTCGCCGTGCACGAGGCCCTGCACCCGGGTCCCGCGGGCCACGTCGGCCTGGTGCTGCTGCAGCTCGTCCTGCTGCCCGTCCTGGCGGTGTGGGGGCTCTCCTACCTGGCCGGGCCCGGGTTCACGGTCGGTGCCGGCACGCTCGTGCAGCCGGCGGGGACGGTGCTCGGGCCGCTGCCCGCGCTCCCGGTGCTCGGCGGCCTGCCCGACCCCGGCACCAGCGCCCCGACCGCGCTCGCCCTCGGCGGTGTCCTGGTGGTCGTCGCCTGCGGCGCCGTGGGTGGCGTGCTGCTCGCCCGCCGCGACCCCGAGGCGGGCTGGCGCGCGCTCGTCGTCGACGCCGCCGGCCTGGTGCTGGGCGTCGCCGTCGTGGTGCTGCTCGTCGCGTCAGCGGCGTCCGGCGCCGCGGGCCCGGGACGGCTGGCGCAGGTCGGCCCGCAGCCCCTGCTGCTCACCGGCGTGGTCGTGCTCGAGGTCGCCGTCGGCGTGCTCGTCGGGGTGGTGCTCGCGGGACGGCGGGTCAGCGCGTGGGTGTCAGCAGCTCGAGCACGCTCCGCCTGAACTCCGCCTCGCACTCGGCCTGCCCGCTCTCGGTGAGCGAGGTGCGCAGGCACGTCTGCGCCTCGCTGAACAGCGGGTAGAAGAGCAGCTGCCCGAGCACGCCGAGCACCATCAGGCCGGACAGGACCAGGCCGCCCGACACCAGCGCCAGGCCGAGCGGACGACGGCTGCCGCCGCGCACCAGGCGGACGAGGGTGACCACCGCGGCCACCCCCGCCGCCAGGTAGAAGACCCCCGAGGCCAACGACCACGGCAGCGGCAGCAGCGAGGCCATCACGCCGCCGAGCAGGCACCAGGCCAGCACCCGGCCGGAGGAGCGGGCGTCCGGCCGGGCTCCGGGCACCGAGGAGTCTCGTGCGGGCTCGCGCTGCGCGAGGTCGGGCACGACGGCCTCCGTCCTGGGTCGGTCCAGCGGCTGGGCGGGGCACCGCTATCGTCGGCACCCGTGACGGCCGAGTCTCGCACCCGGGTGCCCCCGCTGGCGTCCGCGGGGCGCCCGGCGCGGATCGTGGTCCTCGTCTCCGGCGCCGGTACGAACCTGCAGGCCCTGCTCGACGCCTGCGACGACCCCGCCTACGGCGCCCGCGTCGTCGCCGTCGGCTCCGACCGGCTGGGGGTCGAGGGCCTCGCCCGCGCCACCCGCGCCGGCGTCCCGACCTTCGCCCGGCGGCTGAAGGAGCACCCCGAGCGCGCCGCCTGGGACCGCGCGCTCACCGCCGCGGTCGAGGCGCACGAGCCCGACCTGGTGGTGCTCGCCGGCTTCATGAAGCTCACCGGCCCGGCGTTCCTCGCCCGGTTCGGCGGCCGGGTGCTGAACACCCACCCCGCGCTGTCGCCGTCGTTCCCCGGCACGTCCGGCCCGGCCGACGCCCTCGCCTACGGCGTGAAGCTCACCGGCTGCACCCTGTTCCTCGTCGACGAGGGCGTCGACACCGGCGCCGTCGTGGCGCAGCGCGCCGTGGAGGTGCTCGACGACGACGACGTCGAGTCGCTGCACGAGCGCATCAAGACCGTCGAGCGGGCGATGCTCGTCGACACCGTGGGCCGCATGGTCCGCTCCGGCTGGACCGTCACCGACAGAAGGGTCACCGTCCCGTGACTGCCTCCCCGACCACCGGCTCCGAGCACCGCCCGCTGCGCCGGGCGCTGATCTCGGTCTACGACAAGACCGGGCTGGCCGAGCTCGCCACCGGCCTGCACGCCGCGGGCGTCGCACTCGTCTCCACCGGCTCGACGGCGTCGCGCATCGCCGACGCGGGCGTCCCGGCCACCCGGGTCGAGGACCTCACGGGCTTCCCCGAGTGCCTGGACGGGCGGGTGAAGACGCTGCACCCGCGGGTGCACGCCGGCATCCTGGCCGACCGCCGCAACCCCGACCACGAGCAGCAGCTGCGCGACCTCGGGGTCGAGCCGTTCGACCTCGTCGTCGTCAACCTCTACCCGTTCGCCGACACCGTGGCCTCCGGCGCCGGGCCGGAGGAGGTCATCGAGCAGATCGACATCGGCGGCCCGTCGATGGTGCGCGCGGCGGCCAAGAACCACGCCAGCGTCGCCGTCGTGGTCGACCCCGGTGCCTACGGCGAGGTCGTCGAGGCGGCGGGCGCCGGTGGCTTCGACCTCACCGCCCGGCGCCGGTTCGCCGCGCGGGCGTTCGCGCACACCGCTGCCTACGACGCCGGCGTCGCCACCTGGTGCGCGCTGCACCTCGACGAGGTGGGCGAGCACGGGTGGCCGGCGTACACCGGCCTCGCGCTCGAGCGGGCCGCGGTCCTGCGGTACGGCGAGAACCCGCACCAGGCCGGCGCGCTCTACGTCGAGCAGGGTGCGACGCCCGGTATCGCGCAGGGCACGGTGCTGCACGGCAAGGAGATGTCCTACAACAACTACGTCGACGCCGACGCCGCCCTGCGCGCGGCGCACGACTTCGACCGGCCGGCCGTCGCGATCATCAAGCACGCCAACCCGTGCGGGCTGGCGGTCGGCGACGACGTCGCGCAGGCGCACGCCCGCGCCCACGCGTGCGACCCGGTGTCGGCGTTCGGCGGCGTGATCGCCGCCAACCGGCCGGTGACGCTCGCGATGGCGCAGCAGGTGGCCGAGGTGTTCACCGAGGTCGTCGTCGCCCCGTCGTTCGACGACGACGCCTTCGCGCTGCTGTCGCAGAGGAAGAACATCCGGCTGCTCGAGCTCCCGGACGGCTACCGCCGCGACCCCGCCGAGCTCCGGCAGGTGTCCGGCGGCGTGCTCGTGCAGGTCTCCGACCGCATCGACGCCGACGGCGACCCGGCCGCGACCTGGACGCTGGCCGCCGGCGACGCTGCCGACGAGCAGACCCTCGCCGACCTCGAGTTCGCTTGGCGCGCAGTGCGTTCCGTCCGCTCGAACGCGATCCTGCTCGCACGCGACGGTGCCACCGTCGGCGTCGGGATGGGCCAGGTCAACCGCGTCGACTCCTGCCGCCTGGCGGTGTCGCGGGCGGGCGAGGAGCGCGCCCGCGGCTCGGTCGCGGCGTCCGACGCGTTCTTCCCGTTCGCGGACGGGCTGCAGGTGCTGCTCGACGCCGGGGTCCGCGCCGTGGTGCAGCCCGGCGGGTCGGTGCGCGACGAGGAGGTCGTCGGGGCGGCGCGCGCCGCCGGGGTCACGCTGTACCTCACGGGCACGCGGCACTTCGCGCACTGACCGCTACAGCGGCGTCGCGCAGACCGGCTCGCCCTCGTACGGGTAGGTCTCGTACGACCCGTCGTCGAGCCTGACCAGCCCGGTGACGCGGAAGCAGTACTGCCGGCCGGGCTCGACGTCGACCAGCGTGACGCGGTCCTCGCCGGGGTCGAGCTGGAGGCTGTCGCCCGCCTGCGGCTGCACGTCGAGGAACGGGGTGACCGACGCGTCGGGCATCGTCCAGCTCACCTCGAGCCGGCCCTCGGCGGCGCGGACGGTGAGGTCGCGCGGCGCCGACTCCGCGGCGTCGGTCGCCCGGCTCGCCGTCGCCGTGGTCGTGGGGTCCGGCCCGGGGGTGGGCTCGTCGCGTCCGGACAGCCCCCACACCACGCCGGCCACCGTCCCGACCACCGCCACCGTGGCCAGCACCAGCAGCGCGGGCAGCGTGCGTCCGCGGCGGGGTCGCGGCCGGGCGGGTGCCGGTGCGCCCGCCTGCGCCAGCGCCTCCTCGAGCGCGGCGAGGTCGTCGCGGCGGTGGGTCAGGTCGGCCCGCCCGGCGGGC
>NZ_BAAHAF010000036.1:0-18696 GCF_054777815.1 Angustibacter speluncae
TGCTGCTCGCCGCGCTCGTCGTGGCGGCCTGGGTCGTGCTCGGGTCGCCGTGGCTGCGCGCCGACGAGGTGCGGGTCGACGGCGCGCAGCGCGTGCAGCAGGCCCAGGTCGACTCCGCGCTCGGCGACCAGCTCGGGCGTCCGCTGGCCCGCGTCGACACCGGCGCGGTCGAGGAGCGGCTCGAGCAGCTGTCGCAGGTGCGGTCGGCGCAGGTCGTGCGCGACTGGCCCTCGACCCTCGAGGTGCGGCTCACCGAGCGCGTCCCGGTGGCCGCGGTCCCGGGCGAGGCGGGGTTCGCCCTGGTCGACGACGCCGGCGTGGTGGTCGAGACCGTCCCGGAGCCCCCCGCCGGGCTCGCCGTGGTGAGCGAGGAGACCGTGGCCGCCGGCGGCGAGGCGCTCGAGGCCGCGGTCGCGGTGCTGCAGACGATGCCGGACGACCTGCGGGCCGCGGTGGCCGGCACCTCGGCCGCCACGCCCGACTCGGTGACGCTCGCCCTGACGTCCGGGGCGCAGGTCGTGTGGGGGAGCGCCGACGAGTCCGACCGCAAGGCGGCGGTGCTGCGCATCCTGCTCGCCCAGCCGGCGCAGGTGTACGACGTGTCCGCGCCGGGCACCCCCGTCACCCGCTGACGCACCACCGGTCCCGAGCGGTCGTTCCCGCGCCGACACGGCGTGTCCTGCACCGATCCTGCGCCGCCCGCCCCTAGCGTCGTGCAGGTCGAGGAGTTGACATAACTATAACCCTCTAGTTGAGGGTGAGGGTCCCCGGACCCGCTCGAGCACCCGATCCGCGCACGCAGACCCAGGAAGAGGCACACGACGTGGCAGCACCGCAGAACTACCTGGCGGTCATCAAGGTCGTCGGCATCGGCGGCGGCGGTGTCAACGCCGTCAACCGCATGATCGAGGTCGGGTTGAAGGGCGTGGAGTTCATCGCCATCAACACCGACGCGCAGGCCCTGCTGATGAGCGACGCCGACGTCAAGCTCGACGTCGGCCGCGAGCTCACCCGCGGCCTCGGCGCCGGCGCCGACCCCGAGGTCGGCAAGAAGGCCGCCGAGGACCACGCGGAGGAGATCGAGGAGGTGCTCAAGGGCGCCGACATGGTCTTCGTCACCGCGGGCGAGGGCGGCGGCACCGGCACCGGCGGCGCACCCGTCGTGGCGCGCATCGCGCGCTCGCTCGGCGCGCTGACGATCGGCGTGGTCACCCGCCCGTTCACCTTCGAGGGACGCCGCCGGGCCACCCAGGCCGAGACCGGCATCGACGGCCTGCGCGAGGAGGTCGACACCCTCATCGTCATCCCGAACGACCGGCTGCTGTCGATCAGCGACCGCGGCGTCTCGGTCATGGACGCCTTCAAGGCCGCCGACCAGGTGCTGCTGTCCGGTGTCCAGGGCATCTCCGACCTCATCACCACGCCCGGCCTGGTGAACGTCGACTTCGCCGACGTGAAGTCGGTCATGCAGGGCGCGGGTTCGGCCCTGATGGGCATCGGCTCGGCCCGCGGCGAGGACCGCGCGGTGCAGGCCGCCGAGCTGGCGATCTCCTCGCCGCTGCTCGAGGCGAGCATCGACGGCGCGCACGGGGTGCTGCTGTCGTTCCAGGGCGGTTCGGACCTCGGCCTGTTCGAGATCAACGAGGCCGCCCGGCTGGTGCAGGAGGCCGCGCACCCGGAGGCGAACATCATCTTCGGCACGGTCATCGACGACGCGCTCGGCGACGAGGTGCGGGTCACCGTCATCGCCGCCGGGTTCGACGGCGGCACCCCGAACCGCCGGCGCGACGACCGCGCCCTCGGCCAGGTGAGCGGGCGCCAGCAGGCGCAGGCACGGCCGGCGGCCACCGCGCAGCCGGCCGCGGCCCAGCCGGCCCCGGCGGCGGAACCGCGCCGGGAGGAGTCGGTGCCCGTCGCCGAGCGCGAGCGCGAGGCGGCGCCCGTCACGGTGCCGGCCGAGCGCCCTCTCGACCTCGACCGCGAGCCCGTGCGCCAGGGTGCGCGCTCGGTCTCGCTCGACGACGACCTGGACGTGCCCGACTTCCTGAAGTGAGCACGCTGCGGTGAGCCCTGCTGCGCGGCAGGGACGTGCGACGTGGTCCACTGACCGGGTGCGTGCGACCGACGAGCCCCGCGACCTCCTCCGGTGGTCGCGGGGCTCGTCCGCGTCGGTGCTGCTGGGGTTCACCGGGCGCACCGACGACGACGGCCCCGACGACTCCGCGCCGCGCGATCCCTACGGCGACAGCAACCTCGGCCTGCACGTGGGCGACGACCCCGACCGGGTGCGGGCGGTCCGGGCGCGGCTGGCCGAGCGGGTCGGCGTGGCGCCGGAGCGGTTGTTCGTCGCGGCCCAGGTGCACGGCACCCGGGTGGTGCGCGTCACCGACGGCTGGGACGACGTGCCCGAGGCCGACGCCCTGGTCACCGACCGGCCCGGCACGGCGCTGGCGGTCCTGGTCGCCGACTGCGTGCCGGTGCTGCTCGCCGACCCCGTCGCCGGGGTGGTCGGTGTCGCGCACGCCGGGCGGCGCGGCATGGCCGACGGCGTGGTGCCGGCGGCGGTCGACGCGCTGCGCGACCTCGGCGAGCGCCGGCTCTCGGCCGTGGTCGGTCCGTCGGTGTGCGCCCGCTGCTACGAGGTGCCCGCCGCGCTGCGCGACGAGGTGGCGGCGCGGGTGCCGGTGAGCGCGAGCGTGAGCGCCACCGGCACCCCCGCGGTCGACGTCGCCGCCGGCGTCCTCGAACAGCTCGCGGCGCTCGACGTCGAGGTGCAGACGGTGCCCGGCTGCACCGTCGAGCGGCCCGACCTCTACTCCCACCGCCGCGACGGCGTCACCGGCCGGTTCGCCGGCGTCGCCGTCCTGGGGGACACGACGTGAGCGCCGACCGTCGGGCCGAGCTCGCGAGCGGGCTCGAGGCCGTGGAGCGCCGGATCGCCGGGGCGTGCGAGGCCGCGGGCCGGGCGCGCGAGGAGGTCACGCTCGTCGTGGTCACCAAGACCTACCCGGTCGACGACGTCCGGCTGCTGGCCGACCTCGGCGTGCGGCACGTCGGCGAGGCGCGGGTGGCCGAGGCCGCCGACAAGGCCGAGGGCTGCGCCGGTCTCGACCTGGTGTGGCACGCCATCGGCCAGGTGCAGACCAAGAAGGCGGGCGCCGTCGTCCGCTGGGCCGACCTGGTCCACTCCCTCGACCGCGATCGGCTCGCGGGGGCGCTCGACCGCGCCGCGCAGACGGCAGGTCGCGTGCTCGACGTGCTCGTCCAGGTGAGCCTCGACGGCGACCCCTCACGCGGCGGTGCGCCGGTCGACGACGTGCCCGCGCTGGTCGAGACCGTCGCTGCCGCAACGGGTCTGCGCCTGCAGGGGGTGATGGCGGTGGCGCCGCTCGGCGTCGAGCCGCAGGAGGCCTTCGCCCGGCTGCGCGAGACCGCCGAGCGCGTGCGCGCCGAACACCCACAGGCGCAGGTGATCTCGGCCGGCATGAGCAACGACCTCGAGGACGCCGTCGCGAACGGCGCGACACACCTGCGTGTCGGCAGCGCGGTCCTCGGATCGCGGCCCCCGCTCGGGTAGCGTCGAAACCGTCCGATCACCACTCCCTCGCACCCGCGCGGGGTTCGTCTGGAGGAGTCACCATGGGCGGCCTTCGCAACGCGATGGTCTACCTCGGCCTGGCCGAGGAGGAGCACGAGCAGTCGATGGCGTACGACGAGCAGGAGCACGAGGCCTCCCGTCCCGCGCCGCGGGCCGAGGCCGCGCAGGAGCGAGGAGCCGCCGTGACGCCGATCAAGCGCGAGCGCGCGCCGCAGCGGGTCGTGTCCGAGCCGGTGGGCGGCGAGCTCACCCGGATCTCGACGATCCACCCGCGCACCTACAACGACGCCAAGACCATCGGCGAGAGCTTCCGCGAGGGCGTCCCGGTGATCATGAACCTCACCGACATGGACGACTCCGACGCCAAGCGGCTCGTCGACTTCAGCGCCGGCCTGGTCTTCGGCCTGCGCGGCTCGATCGAGCGGGTCACCAGCAAGGTGTTCCTGCTGTCGCCGGCGCACGTCGAGGTGAGCGCCCCTGCGGCTGCTGCCACCTCCGCGCGCGCGGGCGTCCAGAGCGGCTTCTTCAACCAGAGCTGAGCGGGCGGGTCGGGCACGGGCGCGAGCGGCACGTAGGCTGACGACGTGGCACTGGTCCTCTGGGCGCTGTACTGGGTCCTCTTCGCGTTCTTCGTCCTGATGATCGGGCGGCTGATCCTCGACCTGGTGCAGTCCTTCTCGCCGCACTGGCGCCCCAAGGGCCCGGTGCTGCTGCTGGCCGAGGTGATCTACACGCCCACCGACCCGCCGCTCAAGGCGCTGCGCTCGGTGCTGCCGCCGCTCTCGCTCGGGTCGGTGCGACTCGACCTGGCGTTCCTGGTGATCATGCTCGTCACGGGCCTGGCGATGTCGCTGGTGCAGGCCGCGGCGGTGAGCGCCAGCAGCTGATCGCGCACGGCACGCCGCCCGCGATCTGCGAGCGGAGCGGCGTGTCCGCTAACGTTGCCGCTGATCCCGGTTGGTCGGGGTCGAGCGGTCCGACCACGGGTAGACACATCGGTATGAGGTGACCACATGGCTCTGACGCCGGACGACGTCGTCAACAAGACGTTCCAGCCCACGAAGTTCCGCGAGGGCTACGACCAGGACGAGGTCGACGACTTCCTCGACGAGGTCGTCAACGCGCTGCGCGCGCTCGAGCAGGAGAACGCCGACCTCAAGGCCAAGCTCTCGGCCTGCGAGAACCGCGTGGGCGAGCTGACGCGGGCTGCCGCGAGCTCGACGAGCATGACCAAGACGATCGAGCCGACGCCCGCCCCCGAGCCGGAGCCCGAGCCGGAGCCCGAGCCCGAGCCGGAGCCCGTCGTGGCCCAGCCCGTGGTGGCTCCCGCGCCGGCGCCCACCCCCGCCCCGGTCGCCACGGCGGCCGTCGGCGGTGGCGCCAGCCCCGAGGCGGCGACCGGCATGCTCGCGCTCGCGCAGAAGCTGCACGACGAGCACGTCCGCAGCGGCGAGGAGACCCGCGACCAGCTCATCGGCGAGGCCCGCGAGCAGGCCGAGCGGCTCGTGCGCGAGGCCGAGGCGAAGAAGTCCCAGACCCTCGGCGCCCTCGAGCAGGAGCGCTCGCTGCTCGAGCGCAAGATCGACCAGCTCCGCGGCTTCGAGCGCGAGTACCGCGCCCGGCTGAAGTCCTACCTCGAGACGCAGCTGCGCGACCTCGAGAACAAGGGCAGCCTCGCGCCCGGTCGTCCCGGCGAGGGCGGCCAGACCGGCTGACGCCGGCACCCCGCGTGACGACGGGGCCGTGACCACCCGGTCACGGCCCCGTCGGCGTCCCTGCCGATCGTGACGATCGGCCGGCGCGGCGCGTCGAGGCTGCCGTGGGTGCCCGGTCCGTCCTATCCTCGCGGGCACCACGAGCGGCCGACGGCGGCCGGAGGAGGCCGACGATGGCGCGGACGTCAGCACGTGCGGGCACGACGAAGCAGGCTGCCCCGGCGAAGAGGGCCACGGGGGCCGCGGCGACGAAGGCTGCTCCGGCGAAGGCGGCGGCGAAGAAGGCCGCGCCCGCGAAGGCGGCGGCGAAGAAGACCGCGCCCGCGAAGGCGGCGGCGAAGAAGACCGCGCCCGCGAAGGCGGCGGCGAAGAAGACCGCGCCCGCGAAGGCGGCGACGAAGAAGACCGCGCCCGCGAAGGCGGCGACCAAGAAGGCGGCCCCCGCGAAGGCGGCGACCAAGAAGGCGGCCCCCGCGAAGGCGGCGACCAAGAAGGCGGCCCCCGCGAAGGCGGCGACCAAGAAGGCGGCCCCCGCGAAGGCGGCGACCAAGAAGGCGGCGCCCGCGAAGGCGGCGGCGAAGAAGGCCGCGCCCGCGAAGGCGATGGCGACGAAGACCGCCCCGGCGAGGAAGACCGCCCCCGCGAAGGCCGCGGCGAAGAAGGCCGCCCCGGCGAAGGCCGCGGCGAAGAAGGCCGCCCCGGCGAAGGCTGCGGCGACGAAGACCGCCCCCGCGGCCTCGCCCTCCGGCGGCCTGCGGGTCAAGGACGACGAGAGCCCCTGGACCAAGGCCGAGCTGCGCGCCGTCCGCACCGAGCTCGAGGGCGACGTCGCGCGGCTGCAGGCCGAGCTGGCCGTCGCCGACGACCAGATCGCCGAGCTGACCCGCGACGCCGCCGACATCGCCGGCGACGACCAGGCCGACGCCGGGAGCAAGGCGTTCGAGCGCGAGCACAGCGCGTCGCTCGCGAACAACGCGCGCGAGGCGCTGGCCCAGACCCGGCACGCCCTGGAGCGGCTGGACGACGGCAGCTACGGCCGTTGCGAGTCGTGCGGCGAGCCGATCGGCAAGGGCCGGCTGCAGGCCTTCCCGCGCGCCACGCTGTGCGTGCGGTGCAAGCAGCTGCAGGAGCGGCACTGACGCCCTGACGGGTCGCCGCCGGCGCCGTGGGAGGCTTGCCCACGATGTCCGACGACGCCCAGGGGCCCCGCGAGCCGGCCGACCCCGCCGACACCGCACCGGTCGACCGCGCACCCGACGCGGGCGACGGCGCCGAGCCGGCGCCGTCCGAGGTCGACCCCCGTCGCCGTCGCCGCCTGCTGGTGCTGCTCGCCGTGGTCTGCGTGCTCGCCTACGCCGCCGACCAGGTGACCAAGTGGATCGCCCTGCAGCAGCTGGCCGACGGCCGCGTCGTCCCGGTCGTCGACGGCTGGTTCTCGCTGCGGCTGCTGTTCAACCCGGGGGCGGCCTTCTCCCTGGGCGAGGGCACGACCTGGCTCTTCACCGGCGTCGCGGTGGTCGTGGTGGTCGTGATCGTCCGCACGTCCCGCCGGCTGGGCAGCCTGCGGTGGGCGCTCGCGCTCGGGTTCCTGCTCGGGGGCGCCCTGGGCAACCTGACCGACCGGCTCGTGCGCGAGCCGGGGTTCGCCCGCGGCCACGTCATCGACTTCCTCGCCTACGCCGACTGGTTCGTGGGCAACGTGGCCGACGTCTGGATCGTCGGGGCGGCCGCGGCGGTGGCGCTGCTCGGCCTGCTCGGCATCGGTGTCGACGGCACCCGGGAGAAGGACCAGCGGGCCGCCGCGCGCGAGGCGCAGGACGCCAGCCGTGGCTGAGACCCGCAGCCTCCCGGTGCCCGACGGGCTCGACGGCGAGCGCGTCGACGCCGGGCTGGCCCGCCTGCTCGGCCTGTCACGCTCGGTCGTCGCGACGATCGCGGCGGACGGCGGCGTCCGCGTCGACGGGCGCGAGGCCGGCAAGTCCGACCGCCTGGTCGGCGGCACCTGGATCGAGGTCGACCTGCCCGGCGCACCCGAGCCGGTGCAGCTGGTGCCCGAGACCGTCGAGGGCCTACGGGTCGTGCACGACGACGACGACCTGGTCGTGGTCGACAAGCCGGTCGGGGTCGCCGCGCACCCGTCCCCGGGCTGGACCGGCCCGACGGTGGTGGGCGGGCTCGCGGGGCTGGGCTACCGCATCTCCACCAGCGGTGCCGCCGAGCGCCAGGGCGTCGTGCACCGGCTCGACGTCGGCACGTCCGGGCTGATGGTGGTGGCCAAGAGCGAGCACGGGTACACGGTGCTGAAGCGCGCGTTCAAGGAGCGCACGGTCGACAAGATCTACCACGCGGTCGTGCAGGGCCTGCCCGACCCGGTCAGCGGCACGATCGACGCGCCGATCGGACGGCACCCGTCCTCGGACTGGAAGTGGGCGGTCACCCGCGACGGCAAGCCGTCGGTCACCCACTACGAGCTGCTCGAGGCGTTCCGCTCGGCCAGCCTGCTCGAGATCCACCTCGAGACCGGCCGCACCCACCAGATCCGGGTGCACTTCTCGGCGCTGCGCCACCCCTGCGCGGGCGACCTCACCTACGGCGCCGACCCCACCCTCGCCCGCCGGCTCGGCCTGACGCGGCAGTGGCTGCACGCCCACCGGCTCGGGTTCGCGCACCCGTCGACGGGGGAGCGGGTGCTGTTCGAGAGCCCCTACCCGGCCGACCTCGCCGCCGCGCTCGACCTGCTGCGCGACGGCTGAGCCTCCCCCGTCGGGTCAGGCGGGGCCGCCGCCGAACCCGACCTCGTTGCCGTCGGGGTCGTGGAAGGTCACCTTGCGCACGCCGTTGCCGTAGGTCTCCCGCGACGTCGGGTCGATGCCGCGCCCCACGGCCGCGGCCACCCGCTCGTCGAGGTCGTCGACGAACAGCGTCACCAGCGAGCGGCCGGCGTCGTCCGGTCGCAGCTCGACGTAGACCGAGCGGTCCGGCGCGAGCTCCCAGACGGCCTCGACGTCGTTCGGGCGGAAGCTCGGCGGCGCCCCGAGCAGTCGCTCGTACCACTCCAGCGCCGCGGGCAGGTCGCGGACGAGGAGGCCGGCGAACAGGGCGAGGGCCACCCGCCGATGGTGGCACGCGCGCCCACCGTCCGGCCACGGACGCGGACACGCGGGCCGACACGCTGGGGGACACGCCGACCGACCAGGGACCCGCCGACCGGTGCCCGGAAGTGTCGGTGCCGCGACCTAGACTCGACCTCCTACGCAGCGGCCACCGGCCCGCCGTCCACCGACGACGGTCGCCGGACCTTCCCCAGGTCACCGCCCGCACCGCGCGCACCGAGGAGGCCGCCACCCCATGCCGTCCGGCTCCGACCAGTTCGTCCACCTGCACAACCACACCGAGTACTCGATGCTCGACGGTGCGGCGCGCGTGGGCGACCTGTTCGAGGAGGCCGCCCGCATGGGCATGCCGGCGCTGGCGACGACCGACCACGGGTACGTCTTCGGCGCCTACGACTTCTGGAAGCAGGCGCAGCGGCACGGCGTGAAGCCGATCATCGGCGTCGAGGCCTACGTCACGCCCGGCACCCACCGCACCGACCGCACCCGCGTCACCTACGGCGACGGCGGCCGCGACGACGTCTCCTCCCGCGGCCTCTACACGCACATGACGCTGCTGGCCGAGAACAACGCGGGCATGCACAACCTGTTCCGGATGTCGTCGCAGGCCAGCCTCGACGCCGTCTACGGCAAGTTCCCGCGGCTCGACCGCGAGCTGCTGCAGACCTACGCGGGCGGGCTGATCGGCACCACCGGCTGCGTCAGCGGCGAGGTGCAGACCCGCATCCGGCAGGGGCAGTACGACAAGGCGCTCGAGGCCGCGGCCGACCTGCGCGACATCTTCGGGCGCGGCAACTACTTCGCCGAGGTGATGGACCACGGGCTCGAGATCGAGCGCCGCACCCACGAGGACCTGCTGCGCATCGCCAAGGACCTCGACCTGCCGCTGGTCGCGACCAACGACCTGCACTACACCCGTGCCGACGACGCCACCGCGCACGCCGCCCTGCTGTGCGTGCAGTCGGGGTCGACCCTGGCCGACCCCGACCGGTTCAAGTTCGACGCCGACGAGTTCTACCTGAAGAGCCCCGCGCAGATGCGCGAGCTGTGGCGCGACCTGCCCGAGGCGTGCGACAACACCCTGCTCGTCGCCGAGCGGTGCGAGGTGTCGTTCACCGAGGGCGAGGGGCGCTTCATGCCCCGGTTCGAGTGCCCCGAGGGCGAGGACGAGCGGTCCTGGTTCATCAAGGAGGTCGACCGCGGCCTCGAGGCGCGCTACCCGCAGGGCGTCCCGGCCGACGTCCGCGCGCAGGCCGACTTCGAGACCGAGGTCATCGTCTCCAAGGGCTACGCCGGGTACTTCCTCGTCGTCGCCGACTTCATCAACTGGGCCAAGGCCAACGGCATCCGGGTCGGCCCCGGTCGCGGCTCGGGCGCCGGCTCGATGTGCGCGTACGCGATGCGCATCACCGACCTCGACCCGCTGCAGCACGGGCTGATCTTCGAGCGGTTCCTCAACCCCGAGCGCATGTCGATGCCCGACTTCGACGTCGACTTCGACGAGCGCCGCCGCGGCGAGGTGATCCGCTACGTCACCGAGAAGTACGGCGACGAGCGGGTCGCGATGATCGTCACCTACGGCACGATCAAGGCCAAGCAGGCGATCAAGGACTCCTCGCGCGTCCTCGGGTTCCCGTTCGCCATGGGCGACAGGATCACCAAGGCGATGCCGCCCGCGGTGATGGGCAAGGACATCCCGCTCGCCGGGATCTTCGACCCCGAGCACAAGCGGTACAAGGAGGCCGGGGAGTTCCGCGCCCTGCACGCCGAGGACCCCGAGGTCGCCAAGGTCGTCGAGACCGCCCGCGGCCTCGAGGGGCTGAAGCGGCAGTGGGGCGTGCACGCGGCCGGCGTGATCATGTCGAGCGAGCCGCTGCTCGACGTCATCCCGATCATGCGGCGGCTGCAGGACGGCCAGGTCATCACCCAGTTCGACTACCCGACGTGCGAGTCGCTCGGGCTGGTCAAGATGGACTTCCTCGGCCTGCGCAACCTGACCATCCTCGACGACGCGCTGAAGAACGTGCAGGCCAACCGCGGCGTCGACATCGACCTCGACGCGCTGTCCAAGGACCCCACCGACCCCGAGACCTACGGGCTGCTCGGACGCGGCGACACCCTCGGTGTGTTCCAGTTCGACGGCGGCCCGATGCGCCAGCTGCTGCGGCTGATGAAGCCCGACAACTTCGAGGACATCTCGGCGGTCGGCGCGCTCTACCGCCCGGGCCCGATGGGCGCCAACAGCCACACCAACTACGCGCTGCGCAAGAACAAGCAGCAGGAGGTCGAGTACCCGCACCCCGAGCTGGCGCAGGCGCTCGAACCCATCCTGGGCACGACCTTCGGGTTGATCGTGTACCAGGAGCAGGTCATGGAGATCGCCCAGAAGCTCGCGGGCTACACGCTCGGCAAGGCCGACATGCTCCGCCGGGCGATGGGCAAGAAGAAGCGCGAGGTGCTCGACGCCGAGTACGTCGGGTTCGAGGCCGGCATGCTCGAGAACGGGTTCAGCCCGGCGTCGATCAAGTCGCTGTGGGACGTCCTGGTCCCGTTCTCCGACTACGCGTTCAACAAGGCGCACTCGGCCGCGTACGGACTGGTCTCGTACTGGACCGCCTACCTCAAGGCCAACTTCAAGGCCGAGTACATGGCCGCGCTGCTCACCTCCGTCGGCGACGACAAGGACAAGTCGGCGCTGTACCTGGCCGAGTGCCGCCGGATGAAGGTCACCGTCCTGCCGCCGGACGTGAACGAGTCGATCGGCGTGTTCGCCGCGGTCGGCGACGACGTGCGGTTCGGCCTGGCCGCCATCCGCAACGTCGGCCACAACGTGGTCGAGGCGATCGTGCGGGCCCGCGAGGAGAAGGGCGCCTTCACCTCGTTCGAGGACTTCCTGCGCAAGGTGCCGGCGGTGGTGTGCAACAAGCGCACGATCGAGTCGCTGGTCAAGGCCGGCGCGTTCGACTCTCTCGGCCACACCCGCCGCGGGCTGGCCGCCGTCCACGAGGTGTACGTCGACGCCCTCGTCGAGGAGAAGAAGCAGGAGGCGATCGGGCAGGACTCGCTGTTCGGCGGGCTCGACGACGACAGCGGCGTGCAGCTCGCCACGCTGCCCACCATCCCCGACCTGGAGTGGGACAAGCGGTTCAAGCTCGCCGCCGAGCGCGAGATGCTCGGCCTCTACGTCTCCGACCACCCGCTGCTGGGCGTCGAGCACGTGCTGGCGTCGGCGGCCGACACCTCGATCGCGAACCTGGTCGCCGACGAGTCGCGCCCCGACGGCTCCACCGTCACGATCGCCGGGATGATCACGCAGGTCTCCCGCAAGATGACCAAGGCGGGCTCCACCTGGGCGATCGCGCAGGTCGAGGACCTCGCCGGGTCGATCGAGGTGCTGTTCTTCCCGCAGACCTACCAGACCGTCTCGCACGAGCTCCGCGAGGACCAGGTGGTCGTGGTCCGCGGCCGGCTGAACCGCCGCGACGACGTCCCGGCCGTGAACGCGCAGGAGATGAGCCTGCCCGAGCTGAGCGAGGGGCCGCGCGGCCCCGTCGTCATCTCGCTGCCCACCGCCCGGTGCACCGAGCCGATGGTGGCGCGGCTCAAGGACGTCCTCGCCACCCACCCCGGCGTCACCGACGTGCAGCTGCGCCTGACCCAGCACGACAAGTCGACCCTGATGCGGCTGCCCGACGCGCTGCGGGTGACGCCGTCGCCGGCCCTGTTCGGCGACCTCAAGGCCCTCCTCGGCCCCGGTTGCCTGGTGTGAGCGCGGTCCGGGTCGGCGAGGCGGCGCCCTCGGCGCCGGCCGCGCGGCGCCGTGCCCTGCCGGGGTGGTTCCTGCTCCTCGCCGGGCTGCTCCTGCTGGCCGTCGCGGTGGCGCTGGTCTGGTGGGCGCTGGTCCCGCAGACCGAGGTGGTCGAGGTCGAGGGTCTGGTCACCTCGCCCGGCCCCGGTGACGACGTGCTCGCGGGTGCCGACGCCGTGTTCGTGGTCCTGGCGCTGGTCGCCGGCGCCCTCACCGGCGTCGGGGTGGTGGTGGCCGGGGGCGGCCGGCTGCTCGGGGCCGCCGCGTGGGGTGTGGCCGGCGGCTACCCGGCGGCCCTGCTCGCGTGGCAGCTCGGTCGCTGGACCGGACCCGCGCCCGTCGACGCGCAGCAGGCCGCCGGCGTCGAGCGGCTGCAGGCGCCGCTCGACCTGAGCGCCCCCCTGGTGCTGGCGCTGGCCTGGCCGGGCGCCACCGCCACGGTGGTCTTCGCCGGCCTGCTGGTCTGGCTGCTCGTGCGCCCACCGCACCAGGGCGACTGACGAGCGCCACACCCCAGCGCTACCCGGCCGCCACGGCGGCCACCACCGCGCCGGTGAGCCGCACCAGGTCCTGCGGGGCCAGCTCGACGTCGACGCCGCGCCGGCCGGCGCTCACCAGCACCGTGCCGTGCCCGAGGGCCGACCCGTCGACGACGGTCGCCAGGCGCCGCTTCTGCCCGAGCGGGCTGATCCCGCCGACGACGTAGCCGGTCGCGCGCTCGGCCGCCCCGGGGTCGGCCATCCGCGCCTTCTTCCCGCCCACGGCGGCGGCCACCGCCTTGAGGTCGAGCTGCCCCGTCACCGGCACCACCGCGACGACCAGCCGCCCGTCGACGTCGGCCAGCAGCGTCTTCAGCACCCGGGCCGGCTCGACGCCGAGCGCCGCCGCCGCCTCGAGCCCGTACCCGCCCGCGGCCTGGGCGGCCGCGGCGTCGTGCTCGTAGGCCCGGACGGTGTGGGGCACCTTCGCCCGCTCGAGCGCACGGGTCGCGGGGGTCATCGTCACGACGACCAGCCTGCCACCGGTCAGCTCAGGCTGGCCGACTCCCAGGCGCCCTGCTGCGGCAGCGCCCGCAGCGCCTTGATCAACCGCCGCTCGCGCCGCAGCAGCCGCGACTGGGCGAGCAGCCGCCGGGCGGTGTCGGGCTGCTCGAGCAGCGACTGCCGGTCGGCGACGTCGAGCACCATCCCGGCGGCGACCAGGTACGAGAGCACCCGCGGCGAGGACGGCAGGTCGGGCGGCTCGAGCCCGATGTCCTCGCGGTAGCCGCTGTAGGCGGCGGCGACCCGGTCGGCCAGCCGGGCCACGTCGACGTCGTCGCCGTCCACGTCCTGCATCGCCGACACCAGGCCGGTGGGGTACGGCGTGCCCGCGGCGTCGTCGAGTCCGTGCAGCCGGAACCGCACCGCCCCGCTCGTGACCACCGCCAGCGTGCCGTCGTCGTTCTCGCTGACCTGGCGCAGCACGGCGGTGGTGCCGACGTCGTGCAGGGCCCGGGCGGCACCCTCGCCGACCTCGTGCCCGGCGCGGATCGCGACCACCCCGAACACCCGCTCGC
Organism: Angustibacter speluncae; assembly: GCF_054777815.1. Classification (NCBI taxonomy): domain Bacteria; kingdom Bacillati; phylum Actinomycetota; class Actinomycetes; order Kineosporiales; family Kineosporiaceae; genus Angustibacter; species Angustibacter speluncae. The sequence continues at coordinate 13,793 of NZ_BAAHAF010000036.1, forward strand.
GCTCGGGTCGCTCGAGCAGGTCCTGCACCAGGGCGCGGTAGCGCGGCTCGAAGACGGTGAGCGGCAGGACGAGGCCCGGCACCAGGACGGTGCCCAGGGGGAACAGCGCCAGCCGCTGCATGCTGCGACCGTAACCCCCGCAGCCCCGCCGCGCGCCCGGTCCGCGCGAGACCGCCCGACCGGGCGTGTCGCCGCCCCTCGTACCCTGGACGCCGTGATGCGCACCCTCGACCTGCGTGGCCGCACCCTCGACGTGCGCGACCTGCGCGCCGAGCTGCCGCGGGCGGAGGTCGACGTCGAGCAGGCGGCCGAGCAGATCCGCCCCGTCGTCGACGACGTCCGCCACCGCGGCGCGGCCGCGCTGCGCGACCTCGGCGAGCGCTTCGACGGCGTCCGCCCCGAGCACCTGCGGGTGCCGGTGGCCGCCCTGCACCAGGCGCTCGACGCCCTCGACCCGGCCGTGCGCGCGGCCCTGGAGGAGTCGATCCGGCGCGCCCGCACCGTGCACGCGGCCCAGCGCCGCGGCGACACCCGCGTCGACGTCGTGCCGGGCGGCACCGTGACCGAGCGCTGGGTGCCGGTCGCCCGGGTCGGGCTGTACGTGCCGGGCGGCCTGGCCGTCTACCCCTCCAGCGTCGTGATGAACGTCGTGCCCGCGCAGGAGGCCGGCGTCGACGAGCTGGTCGTGGTCTCGCCGCCGCAGAAGGACTTCGGCGGGCTGCCGCACCCGACGATCCTGGCCGCGTGCGCGCTGCTCGGCGTCGACGAGGTGTACGCCGTCGGCGGGGCGCAGGCCGTCGCCATGCTCGCCTACGGCGCCCGCGAGACCGACGGACCGCGGGCGGGCGAGGTCGTCTGCCGACCGGTCGACGTCGTCACCGGGCCGGGCAACGTGTGGGTGACGGCCGCCAAGCGGCTGGTCCGCGGGGTCGTCGGCATCGACTCCGAGGCCGGGGTCACCGAGATCGCCGTGCTCGCCGACGACACCGCCGACCCGGCGCACGTCGCGGCCGACCTGATCAGCCAGGCCGAGCACCACCCCGACGCCGCCTCGGTGCTCGTGACGCCGTCCGAGCAGCTCGTGGACGCCGTGCAGCGGGTGCTCGTCGACCAGGTCGCCGCCACCAAGCACGCCGAGCGGGTGCAGGTCGCGCTGCGCGGTCCGCAGTCCGCGGTGGTGCTCGTCGACGACCTCGAGGCCGGCCTGGCCGTCTGCGACGCCTACGCGGCCGAGCACCTGGAGATCCAGACGCGGGGCGCGCGCGAGCTGGCGATGCGGGTGCGCAACGCGGGCGCGGTGTTCGTCGGCCCGCACTCGCCGGTGTCGCTCGGCGACTACTGCGCCGGGTCGAACCACGTCCTGCCCACGGGCGGCTGCGCCTCGCACTCCAGCGGCCTGTCGGTGCAGACCTTCCTGCGCGGCGTGCACGTCGTGGAGTACACCCGCGAGGCGCTCGCCGACGTCGCCGACCACGTGGTCGCGCTCGCGACCGCCGAGGACCTGCCGGCGCACGGCCAGGCGGTCACCGTCCGGTTCCGCGACTGACCCCGGGTGCGGACGGGGGATCCGTCCGCCCGCACCCGGGTCCGCCGAGACTCGCAGCCCCGGCGGGTGCCGCGCCGCCACCGTCCACAGCCCAGCAGCCGGACGCGCGGACGACCGCCTCCAGCGGCTCCCTAGACTCGGTCGGGTGAGCCCGGACGACCTCCCCCTGCGCGACGACCTGCGCGGCGCGCAGGCCTACGGCGCACCGCAGATCGACGTGCCGGTGCGCCTCAACACCAACGAGAACAGCTACCCCGTCCCGGACGAGGTGGTGCAGGCGATCACCGGAGCCGTTGCGGCCGAGGCGGTCTCGCTGAACCGCTACCCCGATCGCGAGCACGTGGCCCTGCGCGAGGACCTCGCGGCGTACCTGACCCGGTCGACGGGCCACCACCTCGAGGCCGCCCAGGTGTGGGCGGGCAACGGCTCGAACGAGGTGCTGCAGCACGTGGCGATGGCGTTCGGTGGACCCGGCCGCACGGCGATGGGCTTCACCCCGGCGTACTCGATGCACCCGATCATCAGCACCGGCGTCGGCATGCGGTGGGTCGACGGACCGCGCCGCGACGACTTCTCGCTCGACGCCGACGAGGTCGCCGCCGCGGTGCGCGCCGAGCGTCCCGACGTCGTGCTGCTGTGCTCGCCGAACAACCCGACCGGCACCGCCCTCGACCTCGCGCTCGTCGAGCGGGTCTACGACGCCACCGACGGCGTGGTCGTCGTCGACGAGGCGTACGCCGAGTTCGCCCGTCCCGGAACGCCCTCCGCGGTCACGCTGCTGCCCGGCCGCGAGCGCCTGGTCGTGTCCCGGACGATGAGCAAGGCGTTCGCGCTGGCCGGCGCCCGTCTCGGCTACCTGGTGGCCGACGAGGCGGTGTGCACCGCGATGCGGCTGGTGCGCATGCCGTACCACCTCTCGAGCGTCACCCAGGCCACCGCGCGCGCCGCGCTCGCGCACGTCGACGTGCTGCTCGGCACCGTCGAGGCGATCAAGGCCCAGCGCGACCGCCTCGTCGAGGAGGTGGCCGGGCTCGGGCTGCAGCCCGTACCGAGCGACGCCAACTTCGTCCTGTTCGGCGGTCTCGACGACGAGAAGGCCACGTGGACAGCGCTGCTCGACCACGGCGTGCTCGTCCGCGACGTCGGCATCGCCGGCCACCTGCGGGTCACAGCCGGCACCCCCGACGAGACCACCGCGTTCCTCGACGCGCTCGCTGCCACACTGGACCGCGTCCCCGCACGGCCAGCCCCCACGAGCACGACCACGGAGCACCGATGAGCCGCACCGCCCGCACCGAGCGCACGACGAGCGAGTCGAAGGTCGTCGTCGAGCTCGACCTCGACGGCACCGGCACGAGCCGGATCAGCACCGGGGTCGGCTTCTACGACCACATGCTCACGGCCTTCTCGCGGCACTCGCTGATCGACCTCGTGGTCGAGGCGCAGGGCGACACGCACGTCGACGCCCACCACGTCGTCGAGGACACCGCGATCGTCCTGGGGCAGACGCTGCGCGAGGCGCTCGGCGACAAGGTGGGCCTGTCCCGGTTCGGCGACGCCACCGTCCCGCTCGACGAGGCGCTCGTGCAGGCCGTCGTCGACGTGTCCGGCCGGCCGTACTGCGTGCACACCGGCGAGCCGGACGCCCAGGCGTTCGTCCTGATCGGCGGCGGCGGGGGAGGCGTGCCCTACGCCGGCTCCCTCACCCGGCACGTGTTCGAGACGCTCGCGTTCCACGCCCACCTCGCGCTGCACGTGCGCGTCCTCGCGGGCCGCGACCCCCACCACCTGGTCGAGACCCAGTTCAAGGCGGTCGCCCGGGCGCTGCGCGCCGCGATCGCGATCGACCCGCGGGTCGAGGGCGTCCCGAGCACCAAGGGCGCGCTCTGAGCAGCCCGACCTCGAGCGAGCGCACCCCGGACGACGCGGGTCTGCAGCGGTACCTGCTCCTCGCGCCGGTGCCCGACGCGCGCCGGCTCGCCCGGGCGGCCGCCGGGCTCGGCCTGCGCGGTCACGTCGTGCCCACCTCGACCGGGTCGGTCGTGGTCCCGGACGCCGCCCTGCTCGCCGGGTCCGGCACCGAGGGCTCGGTGCTCGGCGAGGCCGCGCCGCGGCTGTCCCGCGTCCTCGGCCGCCGCGCGCCCGTGCTGGTGCTCACCCGCGCCGACGGCCGGCTGCAGGCCCAGCGCTGGCAGGGTGGCGCGCTCGTCGACACCCCGGCGGCCGGGCTGCTCGCCCAGTCGCTGCCGGACGCCGTGACCGACCTGCTGGTCGGCTCGGGCGACCCCGCCGAGGTGCCCGGGGCGGTCGAGATCGGCGTGCTCGCCCGCGCGAGCGGGCCGCAGCCGGCGGGCGGAGTCCCCGACGACGTCCGCGCCGCCCGCCGGCGCCGCGTCGACCTGGTCGGCGGCTGGGTCGTCGGCGTCCTGGCCCTGCTCTGGGCGCTGTTCGAGGCGGCCCAGGCGCTCACCGGCCGCGGCAGCTGGGTCGTCGTCGCGCTCGCGCTCGCGGTCGTCGCCGTCATGGTCGTCGTGGTGGTGCGCGCGTCGCGCCGCGGCGGCGCCACCGGCGCCGGTGGCCCGACCGCCGGCTCGTAGGCTGGACGCGTGCCCTCCCGTCCCCGCGTGGTCGTGCTCGACTACGGCTTCGGCAACGTGCGCTCGGCCGTCCGCGCGCTCGAGCGGGTCGGCGCCGAGGTCGAGCTGACCGCCGACCGCGCCGCCGCGCACGAGGCCGACGGCCTGGTCGTCCCCGGCGTCGGTGCGTTCGCCGCCTGCATGGACGGCCTGCGCGCGGTGCGCGGCGACCAGGTCGTCGACCGGCGGCTCGCCGGCGGCCGCCCGGTGCTCGGCATCTGCGTCGGCATGCAGGTGCTGTTCGACCGCGGCGTCGAGCACGGCCGCGCCGCCGACGGCCTCGGCCAGTGGCCCGGCACGGTCGACCGGCTCGAGGCCGACGTCGTCCCGCACATGGGCTGGAACACCGTGCGCGCACCCGAGGGCACCCGGCTGTTCGCCGGGCTCGAGGACGCCCGCTTCTACTTCGTCCACTCCTACGGCGTCCGCCGCTGGGAGCTCGTCGTCGACGACGCCTCGCCCCTCGTCGCGCCGCTGGTCACCTGGTCCGACCACGGGTCGCCCTTCGTGGCCGCCGTCGAGAACGGGCCGCTCAGCGCGACCCAGTTCCACCCGGAGAAGTCCGGCGACGCGGGCCTGGAGCTGCTGCGCTCCTGGCTGGGCACCCTGTGACCCGGGCCGCGTCGTGAGCAGGGAGCGCGCCGCCCGCCGGGCCGAGCGCGAGGCCGATCGCGCGCGCCGGGTCGAGCAGGGCCGGCGCCGCGCGCAGCGGGCCGCACGCC
>NZ_BAAHAF010000037.1:0-2614 GCF_054777815.1 Angustibacter speluncae
CAGCTCGCGCAGCCGCGCGGCCAGCCGCTCGCGGGCGGCGACGCGGTTGCGGCGCTGCGCCCGGTGCTCGGACGCCGTCACCACCAGCACCGGGTCGTCGGCCCGCCGCAGGGCGCGGGCGCGCTGGGCGTCGGTGAGCACCGTGAGCGTGCGCAGGTCGAGGCCGACCTCCACCCGGCTGTCGGCGGTGTTCACGCCCTGCCCGCCCGGACCGGACGAGCGGGAGAACCGCTCGACCAGCTCGGCCGACGGCACCACCAGGCCGTCGGGCAGGCCGGGTCCGGCGGGGACGACCAGGTCCATCAGGACGCGAGCCCGAGCCGCCCCATCCGCGCGGTGTGGCCCTCGGTGATGCGGCTGAACATCCGGCCGATCTCCAGCAGGTCGACCCCGCTCGCGCCCTCGCCGCTCACCAGCAGGTCGGCGAGCGAGTCGCGGTCGGCGGCCACCCGCTGCGCCTGGCTCAGCGCCTCGCCGACGAGGCGCCGGGCCCACAGCGCCAGCCGGCCGGCGACGCGAGGGTCGCGCTCGACCGCCGCGTGCACGGCCTCGACGACGAAGTCGGCGTGGCCGGTGTCCTCGAGCACCCGGTGCACCAGGTCGCGGGTCGCGGGGTCGACGAACGCGGCGACCTCGCGGTGGAAGTCGCTCGCGATGCCCTCGCCAACGTAGGCCTTGACCAGCCCCTCGAGCCAGTCGCTCGGACGGGTGCGCGCGTGGAAGGCGTCGACCGCCCCGGTGAACGGGGCCATCGCCGACTCGGGGTCGGCACCGACCTGCTTCAGGTGCGCCACCAGCGTCTCGAAGTGCGCGAACTCGGTGACCGCGATGCGTCCGAGGCGCGCCTTGTCGCGCACGGTCGGCGCCATCTGTGCGTCCTCGGACACCCGGACGAACGCGGTCAGGGCGCCGTAGGCGAGCACCCCCAGCAGGTCGACCACCGACTGCGCGGCCGGTGCCGCGGGCTGCTCGCTCACGCCCGGAACCCTAGCCCCGCTACAGTGGAGCCGTTCAACGGTTGACCGGTCGTGGGTAGCGTCCGGCTACCGACCGATGCGGAGCGGCCCGCCTCGACCCGGCCAGACCGGGACGAGTGTGCGTGAGGCCCCGCCAGATGCCGACGAGGTGTGCGTGACCCTCTCTGACCCGACCCTGTCCTCCCTCGAGCCCACCGCCGAGGAGATCGCCGCGGCGACCGACGCGATCGAGACCATCGACGTCGCCGACGTCGAGCCCGTCGCCCCCGACAAGACCTTCGCCGACTTCGGCGTCTCGGCCGAGATCGCCGACGCGCTGGCCGAGGTGGGCATCGTCCACCCGTTCCCGATCCAGGCGATGACGCTGCCGGTCGCGCTGCAGGCGCACGACATCATCGGCCAGGCCAAGACCGGCACCGGCAAGACCCTGGGCTTCGGCATCCCCGCCCTGATGGCCGTCCGCGGCCCGGGCGAGCCCGGCTGGGACGACCTGGCCGACCCCGGCAAGCCGCAGGCCCTGGTCGTCGTCCCCACCCGCGAGCTCGCCGTCCAGGTCGCGAACGACCTCGACCGGGCCAGCGCCCGCCGATCCGCGCGCGTGCTCACCGTCTACGGCGGCCGCGCCTACGAGCCGCAGGTCGAGGCGCTGCAGCGCGGTGTCGAGGTCGTCGTCGGCACCCCCGGCCGGCTGCTCGACCTGGCCCAGCAGGGTCACCTGCAGCTCGGCCACGCCCGCACCGTCGTGCTCGACGAGGCCGACGAGATGCTCGACCTCGGCTTCCTGCCCGACGTCGAGCGGCTGCTCTCGCTCACCCCGGCCGGCCGCCACACCATGCTGTTCTCGGCGACCATGCCCGGCGCCGTCGTCGCGCTGGCCCGGCGCTACATGAGCCAGCCCACGCACATCCGGGCCTCCGAGCCCGACGACGCCGGCGCGATCGTCAAGGCGATCCAGCAGTTCGTCTACCGCGCGCACGCGATGGACAAGGTCGAGGTGCTCGCCCGCATCCTGCAGGCCGAGGGCCGGGGCCTGTCGATCGTGTTCACCCGCACCAAGCGCACGGCCGCCAAGGTGGCCGACGAGCTCATCGACCGCGGCTTCGCCGCCGGCGCCATCCACGGCGACCTCGGCCAAGGCGCCCGCGAGCAGGCGCTGCGCGCGTTCCGCAACGGCAAGGTCGACGTGCTCGTCGCCACCGACGTCGCCGCCCGCGGCATCGACGTCGACGACGTCACCCACGTCGTCAACTACCAGTGCCCCGAGGACGAGAAGATCTACGTCCACCGCATCGGGCGCACCGGCCGCGCCGGCAAGAAGGGCGTCGCGGTCACCTTCGTCGACTGGGACGACGTGCCGCGCTGGGGCCTGATCAACAAGGCGCACGGGCTCGACCACGCCGACCCCACCGAGACCTACTCGACCTCGCCGCACCTGTACACCGACCTCGGCATCCCCGAGGGCACCACGGGCCGGCTGCCGCGCAGCAAGCGCACCCGCGCCGGCCTCGACGCCGAGGTGCTCGAGGACCTCGGCGAGACCGGCGGCAGGGGTCGCGACGGCGGCGACCGCCGGTCCGGCGGTCGCGACGGCGGCCGTGGGCGCGACGGCGGCCGCGGGCGTGACGGCGCCCGCCCCG
>NZ_BAAHAF010000038.1:0-12328 GCF_054777815.1 Angustibacter speluncae
GGGGCCGGTGCGGCGGCAGGGGCCGGTGCCGGGCCACCGAGGTCGAGCAGCCCGCCGGGTGAAGCGGCGGGTGCGGCGGCGGGTACGGGCGCCGGCGCCGCGGCGGCTGCGTGCGCCGGGCGGCGAGGGGGACGCCGTCGCAGGAACCCCAGGTCGGGGTGGTCGGGTGCGGCCACGGGCTAGCGTCCGGCGGCGCTGATGCCGTAGTCGTGCGCGATGCCCTCCAGGCCCTGCGACCAGCCCTGGCCGACGGCGCGGAACTTCCAGTCGCCGCTGGAGTGGCGGTACAGCTCGCCGAAGACCAGCGCCGTCTCCCCCGCGCAGTCGTGGGCGAGGTCGTACCGGACGAGCTCGGTGCCGGCGTCGAGGTCGGCCACCCGGATGTAGGCGCCGGTGAGGTCGCCGAAGGTCTGCCGGCGCTCGCGCGCCTGGTAGATCGAGGCGGCGAACACGATCTTGTCGACGTAGGCGGGGACGGCGTCGAGGTCGACCTCGACCTGCTCGTCGTCGTCGCCGCCCCCGGGGCCGGCGGCGGGCGCGGCCGCGGCGGGACCGGCCGGCGGGTCGAGCTGGTTGTAGAACACGAAGTACGAGTCGGCCGGGACCTTGCCGTCGGGGCCGCAGAGCAGGGCGGAGGCGTCGAGGTCGAACGGCTGCGACCCGGTGCGGGGGTGGCCCCAGCCGAGACCCACCAGGACGCGGCGCAGGTGCGGGTGGTCGCGCGTCAGGGCGGTGTTGGCGCCTCTGGTGAGCGCGGTGACCACGCGTGCCCCTCCCGGTCGTGCGTCCGAGTGCTGCGCGTCCCAATCTATGTCACCGTGCGTCGCCGGCGCGGCCCGGTGCACGGCCCCGTGCGCCGCCTGCCGGGCAGACTGGGCGCATGACCGCACCCACCCGCGTCGCCGTGGCGACCTTCCGCGACCTGCCCGACCTCGAGGACGACGGCCACCTGCTGCTCGACGCGCTGCGCGAGGCGGGCCTCGACCCGGTCGTGGCCTCGTGGGACGACCCGGACGTGGCGTGGGAGGACCTCCCGCTGGTGCTGGTGCGCTCGACGTGGGACTACATGGCGCGGCGCGAGGAGTTCCTCGCCTGGACGCGACGCTGCCGGCGGACGGCGAACCCGGCCGAGGTGATCGCCTGGAACACCGACAAGCACTACCTGGCCGACCTGGCCGAGCGCGGCGTCCCCGTCGTGCCGACCGTGTTCCTCGAGCCCGGGGTCGACCTGTCCGGCGGCGTCGACGCGCTGCTGCCCGAGCACCTCGCCGGGTCGGACGTCGTCGTGAAGCCAGCCGTGGGCGCGGGGGCCGGTCACACCGGCCGGTTCCGACCGGGCGACGCGGGCGCGCTCGCGCTGGTCGAGCGGCTGCACGCCGAGGGGTCGTCGGCGATGGTGCAGCCGTACCTCGACACCGTCGAGGCGGTCGGCGAGACGAGCCTGATCCACCTCGGCGGGGGGTTCTCGCACGCGATCACCAAGTCGGCGCTGCTGACCCAGCACGGCGAGCGCGGTGCGTTCGACCACCACGAGTACGTCGAGGAGATCAGCCCGGCCGGCGCGGGCGCGGCCCAGCACGAGGTGGCCGAGCAGGTGCTCGCCGCCGTGGCCGACGCCGTACCCGGCCACCCGCTCAGCTACGCCCGCGTCGACCTGCTGCCCGGCGCCGACGGCCCGGTGCTGCTCGAGGTCGAGCTCACCGAGCCGTCGCTGTTCCTCGAGCACGCACCCGAGTCGGCGCTGCGCCGCTGGGCCCTGCACCTGGCGCGCCTGCTCGACGAGGGCTGAGCCCGGGAGCCGGCACGCCCACCCGCGAGCCACCCTCTGCTGGCCACGAGGCCACGAGCGGTTGCTTCACGAGCCGCGAAGCAACCACTCGCGGCTTCGGCGTCAGAGGTCGAGGTCGCTGCGGGTGAACTTCGTAGCCAGGAAACGGCCCTGGTCCGAGAGCTTCTGGGCGTCGCCGGCGTAGATGGCGGTGGCCGTCTCGGTCGCGCCCTCGGCCAGCAGCCGCAGCTGCTCGAGCAGGTCCTCGGACGGCGTGCGCCCGTTGCGTCCGCGGTGGGTGGCGGCGAACTGCGGCGGCAGCGCGAGGAACGTGTCGAGGGTGCTCGGCAGGTAGTCGGTGACCATCGCCTGCACCGGGATCAGCTCGGCCGCGGTCGGCGGGTTCGAGCGCAGGTAGCGCAGCAGGGGGCGCAGCACGTCCTCGACGTCGCGGGCGGCGGGCACGCCGCCCTCCGGCATCGTGCCGCCGGCCCGCTTGACCCGGCGGACGATGTCGTCGAGGCGCCGCTCGAGGTCCTCGACCGGGTCGGCCGCCGGCGAGGCGGGAGCCTGCTGGTGCGGCGGCTGCGGCTCGGTGGGCGCCGGCCGCGGCTCCTCGCGGCCGAAGAGCCCCTGCCAGAAGCTCACGGCGTCAGCGCTGGTGCGTGCCGTCGACCTGGCTCGAGGTCTGCGACCGCTCGAGGTACGGCTTGGCGCGGGCGACCTGGCCCTCGAGCGCCTGCACCGTCTGCGCCATGTTGTGCACCGCCTGGCCGCGGTAGCTGTCGATCGCGTCCATGGTCGCGAAGACGTTGTCGAAGGCCCGCTGCAGGTGCTCGATGCTCACCGTGGACGACGCGGCCTGCTCCTGGATCTGCGCACCCTGCTGCTGCAGCATCACCGAGGTCGACTCGATCATCGCGCTGGTCGTGGTGTTCAGGGCGTTGATCTGGTCGAGCACGAGACGCTGGTTCGCCAGCGCCTGCGCCACGATCACGGCGGTGCGCAGCGCGGCGACGGTGGTGGTCTGCGCGCGGTCGACGCCCTTGATCAGCTCGACGTTGTTCTTCTTCACCAGGTCGAGCGCGAGGTAGCCCTGCACCGCCACGGCCATCTGCGTGAGGATGTCCTGGCGGCGCTGGCGGATCGGGAACAGCGCGTCGGACGACAGCGTCGCGGCGTCCTGCGCCCGTCCGGACGCGTTGAGCTGGTTCACCTTCGCCTCGACCGCCTGGTCGAGCGCGCCCGCCAGCACGGCGTACTCGCTGAGCTTGCCCATCAGCGCCCACATGTTGGCGCGCTCGCCCTCGATCGCGGCGTTGTCCTTGCGCAGCTCGTCCTGGCCGGAGGCGAGCGCCTTGATGATCGCGTCGAGCTGGGACTGCGCCGACTGGTAGCGGTCGAAGTACGCCTTCAGCTTGTTGCCGCCGGGGATGAACTTGAAGACCTTGCGGACGCCCTGCAGGTCGGACTGCCCCGGGTCGAGCTCGGTGATGGTGTTGCGCAGCTCGGCCAGGCTGCCCGCCACCTTCGCCTGCGCGCCGGGGCCGCGTCCCTGGGTGCCGTTGAGCGCGGCGGCGGGACGGTCGAGCATGCGGTTCGAGACGTTCGACGACTCCGCGATCTCGCGCTGCCCCATCGTGGTGATCGAGGCGACCTTCTGCCCGAACTCGGGGCTGCGCACGTCGACGGTCATGAGGTCCTCGACGAAGGCCGCGGCCTTGGCGTGCAGCTGCTCCTGCACGGTCGGCTCGACGGGCAGCATGCCCTCGGCCTGCTTCTCCTCCACGACGGGCACCGGCGCCGGCGGGGCCAGCACGAGGTCGGTGCTGGTGGTCTGCACGGCGGGCGGTGCGAGCGGCGTGCTCAGGTTCAGCGGGTCGGACATGCGGGTTCCCCTCCCGGTCGTCGGCCTGCGTCCACCCTATGCCGCTGCGCGGCGGTGGCCGCTGCCCGGTGAACGGCACCGACCCCGGCCGTGGTTCCCGTCCCGCCCGGTTCGTCCACAGATTCCCGGTGCGCCCGTCCGGGACCGGTTCGGGCTCCTACGGTCGGGGACGGGATCCGCCACCACGACGAGAGGACCGAGGAGATGGCGACGGTGACGTGGCTCGGCGACGTGCTGCGGGCGGCGGGGTGCGAGGTGATCGCGACCGACGGGTGGCGCGAGCGCGGACGCCCGCCCTCGACCGGCGGGTTCGACCCGATCGGGGTGCTGTGGCACCACACGGCGACCCGCGCGACGCTCGACGATCCCTACCCGACAAGGGCTTTCGTGATCAGCGGCAGCTCGGCGCTGCCGGGGCCGCTGTGCCACCTGCTGCTCGACCGGCGGGGGCGGTTCCACCTGATCGCGGCCGGACGGGCGAACCACGCCGGCGCGAGCCGCGGCTCGGGTCCGATCCCCTCGGGCGACGGCAACGCCACCATGGTCGGCATCGAGATCGAGTACGACGGCGTCGAGCAGCGGATGCTGCAGCGCCAGTACGACGCCGCGGTGCTCGGCACCGCCGCGGTGCTGCGGCGGTTGGGGCGTCCGGCCCGTTACGCGCGCGGCCACCGCGAGACCAGCACGACGGGGAAGATCGACCCGACCGGGGTCGACCTCGACGCGATGCGGGCCGACGTGCGCGCCCGCCTGGAGGGAGGGGGAGCATGAGCGAGCACCCGGACCGGCCGAGCCGCCGCACCGTCCTCGGCGCCGCCGCGGGCGTCGTCGTCGGCGCGACGACCGTCACGGCCGCACCCGCAGCCGCCGCACCGCCGGCGCTCGCCGACGAGTCGGCCCGCGCGTCCGCGCGCGGGATCGAGTGCGTGGCCGACCTGCGCTGAGCACGGTCGTCGGGGTGGGCCTCCGGGACGTCCCGGAGGGCACCCCCGACGAAAGTCGCACGCGCGCAGCGGTCCGACCCGGCTTCCGCCGGACGCGGGTGGGGTCGGCCGCTGCCTAGCGTCGGTGGGGTGTGGGACACCATCACCCAGCTGCTGACCGACGCCGCCGCCTCGCCGTGGGTGCTGCCCGTGCTCCTGGTGTGCTGCTGGGTCGACGGGTTCTTCCCGCCGTTCCCCAGCGAGTCGCTGGTCATCGCGACCTCGGCGCTGACGGTGAGCGCCGGCGGCGGACCGCCGCTGTGGGCGGTCGCGGTGGTGGCGGGGGTCGGTGCGTTCGCCGGCGACCTCACCGCGTTCTGGCTCGGACGGCGGGTGCCGCTCGACCGGGTGCCGCTGCTGCGGGCCGGTCGCGGTCGGGCCACGGTCGAGTGGGCCCGGCGCTCGCTCGAGCGCCGCGGCGGGGTCGCGGTGCTGGCGGCGCGCTACGTCCCGGTGGGCCGGGTCGCGGTGAACGTCGCGGCCGGCGCCGTCGGGTTCCCGGCCCGCAGGTTCGCCGCCTACGCCGCGCTGGCGGCTGCGACCTGGGCCGCGTACTCCGTCGTGGTGGGGGTCGCCGCCGGAGCCGTCCTGCACGACAACCCGTTGCTCGGCGTCGCCGCCGGGCTCGCGGTGGGCGCGGTGCTCGGCCTGGTGCTCGACGCGCTGGCGTCGCGCCGCCGCGCCCGGCGGGCGGCCCCCGACGACCTCGAGCCGGCGGAGTGTGAACCTCGCGCACGACACGCCGAGCGTGTCGCGTCCGCGGTGCACACTCCGCGGTGAGGGTGGCCGTCAGGCGCGGGAGGCGAGCCAGTCGTCGGTGGTGCCGACGTGCTGCACCAGCACCACGGGCGAGCCGGTCTCGTCGCTGGCGTCGAGGTCGACCACCGCGGTGACCGCCCAGTCGTGGGCGCCGTCGGGGTCGTCGAGCACCTGCCGCACCCGCCAGGTGCGCGGCGGCTCGCCCTCGGGCGATTCGTCGACCACGTGCAGCGCGGGGCCGCGCGCCGACGGACCGGTGCCGATCTCGTCGTACTCGTCCCAGTAGGCGCCCAGCGCGTCGTACCAGCGGTCGGCCGTCCAGCCGCCGCGGCCGACCGCGCGCTCGTCGAGCGCGCCGAGGTCGTCGTAACGCTCGAGCGCGGCGAGCTCGACCCGGCGGAACAGCGCGTTGCGCACCATCGCGCGGAAGGCGCGTGTGTTCGCCGTGAGGGGACGCGGACGGGACGGCTCCGGCGGGTGCACGGCGCCGTCGTCGCCGGGGTGCGCGAGGGCCTCCCACTCGTCGAGCAGGCTCGAGTCGGTCTGGCGCACGGTCTCGCCCAGCCACTCGGTGAGGTCGTCGAGCTCGGGGGTGCGCGCGGCCGTCGGCACGGACGAGCGCAGCGCGCGGTAGGCGTCGGCCAGGTAGCGCAGCAGCAGGCCCTCGGTGCGCTGCAGCCCGAGGTTCGACACCACCTCGCCGAACGACATCGCCTGCTCCCACATCCAGCGCACCACCGACTTCGGCGACAGCTGGTGGTCGCCGACCCAGGGGTGGCCGCGGCGGTAGGTCTCGTAGGCGGCGTCGAGCAGGTCGGCCAGCGGGCGCGGCCAGGTGACCTCCTCGAGCAGCTCCATCCGCTCGTCGTACTCGATGCCGTCGGCCTTCATCGCTGCGACGGCCTCGCCGCGCGCCCGGTGGCGCTGGGCCTGCAGCACGTGCCGGGGGTCCTCCAGCGTGGCCTCGACGACCGAGACCACGTCGAGGGCGTAGGTCTCCGACTCGGGGTCGAGCAGCTCGATCGCGGCCAGCGCGAAGGTCGAGAGCGGTTGGTGCAGGGCGAAGTTCGCGGGCAGGTCGACGGTCAGCCGCACCGTGCGGCCGGTCTCGTCCGGCTCGTCGAGGCGCTCGACCACCCCGCCGGCCAGCAGCGACCGGTAGGCGGCGATCGCCTCCTTGACGTGCCGCACCTGCTTGGCGCGCGGCTCGTGGTTGTCGAGCAGCAGCTTCCGCATCGCGGTGAACGGGTCACCCGGGCGGGCGATGACGTTGAGCAGCATCGAGTGCGACACCTGCAGCTGCGACTGCAGCTGCTCGGGCTCGGCGGCGACCAGACGGTCGAAGGTCTGCTCGCCCCAGGTGACGAAGCCCTCCGGCGGGGCCTTGCGTCGCACCGACCGGCGCTTGCGCGGGTCGTCGCCGACCTTGGCCAGCGCCCGCAGGTTCTCGATCTCGTGGTCGGGCGCCTGCACCACGACGCTGCCGGTGGTGTCGAAGCCCGCGCGGCCGGCCCGCCCCGCGACCTGGTGGAACTCGCGGGCGCGCAGGTGCCGCTGGCGCGTCCCGTCGTACTTGCTCAGCGCGGTGATGAGCACCGTGCGGATGGGGACGTTGATGCCGACGCCGAGGGTGTCGGTGCCGCACACCACCTTGAGCAGCCCCGCCTGCGCCAGCTGCTCGACGAGCCGCCGGTAGCGGGGGAGCATGCCGGCGTGGTGCACGCCGACGCCGTGCCGCACCAGGCGCGACAGCGTCCGACCGAACCCGGTGGTGAACCGGAAGTCGCCGATCGCCTCGGCGATCCGGTCCTTCTCCTCGCGGGTCGAGACGTTCACGCTCATCAGCGCCTGCGCGCGCTCGAGGGCCGCCGCCTGGGTGAAGTGCACGACGTAGACGGGCGCCTGGTGGGTCTCGAGCAGCTCGGCGACCGTCTCGTGCACGGGCGTCGTCGCGTACGAGAAGAACAGCGGCACAGGACGTTCCACGTGCGAGACCAGGGCGGTGGGCCGTCCGGTGCGGCGGGTGAGGTCCTCGCGCAGGAGCGCGGTGTCGCCGAGCGTCGCCGACATCAGCAGGAACTGGGCCTGCGGCAGCTCGAGCAGCGGCACCTGCCACGCCCACCCGCGGTCGGGCTCGCCGTAGAAGTGGAACTCGTCCATCACGACCTGGCCGACGTCGGCGCCGGCACCCTCGCGCAGCGCCTGGTTGGCGAGCACCTCGGCGGTGCAGCAGATCACGCGGGCGTCGGGGTTCACGGCGGCGTCGCCGGTGAGCATGCCCACCTGGTCGGCACCGAGCAGGTCGCACAGGTCGAAGAACTTCTCGCTCACCAGCGCCTTGATCGGCGCCGTGTAGTAGGTGCGCTCGCCGCGGGCCAGGGCGGCGAGGTGGGCACCGAGGGCCACCAGGGACTTGCCGCTGCCGGTGGGGGTCGCGAGCACCACGTTGGCACCCGTCACGACCTCGAGCAGCGCCTCCTCCTGCGCCTCGTACAGCGGGCGCCCGGTGCCGGCCGCCCAGACCGAGAACGCGTCGAGCAGTCCCTCCGGGTCGCCGGCGTGCTCGGTCGCGAGCGCGCGCAGCGGCGGGACGGGGGGCACCCGCCCAGGGTGTCAGACCGACGCGCAGCGGTCCGTCACGGGACGAGCGGGACCTCGCACGGCTCCGCGCAGGTGAACGGCGCTCGCAGGCCGGACGCGAACGCGCCGAGCTCGGCCATGCCCCAGCCGAGCCGCGGCGTCGCGCTCACCTGGGCCCAGCGGCCGTAGGTCAGCTCGAACACCATCGACGGCCGGGGCGTCCCGCTCGACTCGTCGACCCAGTAGTAGGAGACGTGGGTGCCGCCCAGCCGCTCGAAGTCGCCGACGCCGCGCATCACCGGTGGCGTGCCGGGGAAGGGCGAGGGCACCACGTCGACGACCCCGTCCGGCGTGCCGTCGGTGACCCGGAGCGTCGACGCGTCGGCGCTCGTCACCGACCAGCCGCGCGGCACCACGGTCGCGACGACGTCGTCCGGGTGCTGGTCCTGGGCGGAGGGCTCCAGGGGCACGGGGTCGCCCGCAGGCTCGTCGAGGCGGGCGACGTCCGCGCCGGTGGAGCGGTCGTCGCCCTCCGTGGTGGGCAGCGGCAGGCCGGTGGCCGTCGGCGCGGCGGGCGCGGCGCCGGTGGGGGCGAGCCGCTCGGGCAGCGCCACGGCGCCGGCGGCGAGCAGCACCGTCCCGGCGCCGACGGCGAGCGTCGCCAGCACCGAGCGGCGCCGGCCGAGCGCGGCCCGTCCGCGGACCAGGTCGGCGTCGACGTCCGGCGGCGGGGTGACGTCGGGCACCGCGCGCGCCAGCAGGGCGCGGACGTCGTCGTCGCGGTCGTGGCTCACCGCGCCACCGGCACGGGTCGGTCCGCGGGGTCGGCGAGCGCGCCCCGCAGCCGGGCGAGACCGCGCGCGTTCTGCGACTTCACCGTCCCGGTCGAGCAGCCGAGGTGGTCGGCGGTCTGCTGCACCGACAGGTCGAGCCAGTGCCGCAGCACCACGACGGCGCGCTCGCCCGGGGTGAGCGTGGCGAGGGCGGCGCGCACGGTCGCGGCGTCGGGCGAGTCGTCGGTGCCCTCGCCGGGCGCGTCGACCACGCGGTCGGTGAGCAGGTCGGGCAGCAGGTCGCGCGACTCCTCGCGGTGCCAGCGTGCCCGGCGGGTCTCGTCGACGAACGCGTGCACGAGGATGCGCCGCACGTAGGCCTCCTCGTTGCCCCTGCGGCGCACCGACGTCCAGGAGAGGTAGAGCCGGGTGAGCGAGGTCTGCACGAGGTCCTCGGCGAGGTGCATGTCGCCCGCGGTCAGCAGCGCGGCGGTGCGCACGAGCGCCGCACGGCGCGCGAGGACGAAGCGGCTGAACTCGCGCTCGCGTGCGGCGTCCGGGAGCGGCGACGGCGCGGGCATGGCACGAGTGTGGACGCACCGGGACCCCTCGGAGGTTGTCAGCACGATTCCGTGACGAGGATGTTGTGGGACGGTACGGCCCATGGGGGCGCGCGAGGTCGGGGTCGTCGGTGCGGGCATCGGGGGGCTGGCGCTCGCGACGCTGCTGGCCCGCGACGGCCGGCGGGTGCGGGTGCTGGAGCGCAGCGAGCGGCTCGGCCCGGTGGGGGCGGGCTTCATGCTGCAGCGCCTCGGCCAGCAGGTGGCGTACCGGCTCGGCGTCGGCGAGGACCTCCGCCGGGGGTCGAGCCCGATCCACCGCGTCGACGGGCGCACCGCAGGCGGCCTGCGCACCATGCAGATCCGCTACGCCGACCTCGAGACCGACCCGGACGCCACGCTGCACGCCTGGGGCGTCGAGCGCACCACGCTGTTCGAGCTGCTGCACGCGGCCGCCCTGGATTCCGGCGTCGAGGTGCTGCCTGGCGTCGACGTGCGGGTGGTGCGGCGAGACGCCCGGGGCTGGACCGCGGTCGACGGCGCCGGGGCCGCGCACGGGCCGTTCGACCTGCTGGTCGGCGCCGACGGCGCGCAGTCGCAGCTGCGGCGCCTCGCGTTCACCGCCCAGATGGACCGGCCCTACGGGTGGGGCGCGCTGTGGTCGATCGTCCCGGACCCCGAGGGTGTCGTCGGCGACGCGCTCGTCCAGCGCTGGGGCGGCACCCGCACGACGCTCGGGCTGATGCCCACCGGCGTCGGGCGCGCGTCGCTGTTCTGGTCGATCCGCAGCCGCGACGTCGACCGTGCGCTCGCGGCCGGGCCCGAGGCGCTGGTGCGCGTCGCCGCACCGCTGGCGGGGGAGCGGTACGCATCCCTCGTCGAGAAGGTCTGCGAGACAGGCGTGCTCGGCGCGCGCTACCGCGACGTCGTGGTGCGGCAGCCCGCGCACGACCGCATCGCGCTGCTCGGCGACGCGGCGCACGCGATGAGCCCGCAGCTCGGCGCCGGGGCGTCGATGGCGCTCGCCGACGCGTGGACGCTGGCGTGGGCGCTGCGCGAGCAGCCGGGTGACGTCGACGGCGCCCTGCGCACGTACGTGCACCAGCGGGCGCAGCACGTCCGGTACTACCGGTGGTGGTCGATGCTGATGACGCCGGTGTTCCAGAGCGGGCTCACGCCGATCGGCCCGCCGCGCGACCTCGGGCTGGTGCTGTCGTCCCGTGTGCCGTGGGCGCAGCGCCAGATGGTGACGACGCTCGCCGGCGTCCGCACGTCCCCGTGGACCCGCTGGAACCTGCCCGGCTGACGCGCCAGGGGGACGCGTGGTCGGGGGACGGCGCGCCGTCTGCGACACTGGCACCAGGGACGCGACCACGAGGGTCGCCCCGAGGTCGTCTGCTCCGCACCGCTCGGTGCGGCCCCGCTCCAGCGCCCGCACCGCCGTCCGGCGGCTGCGTGAGGCACCGGAACCGGTGGGCCCGGCAACCGCGGCCAACCGATCCGAGAGGACGTACGTCACCCGTGCACACCCCTGCCCGGGACGGACGCGACAGCGCGCCCGCCCCCCGCTCCGACCACCAGGGCCGCCCCCGTCGTCGCCGCAGCCGCGGCGGACGCGGCGGTTCCGGTTCCGCCCCCCAGGCCGCTGCGGCGGCCCAGGCCGCTCCGGCCACCGCGCCCGCTGCCGCCCCGGCCACGGCGCCCGCTGCTCACCGTCCCGTCGCCGAGGGCGCCTCGTTCGCCGACCTCGGTGTGCCGGCCGACCTGGTGGCCGCGCTCACCGCGATGGACCGCACCAGCGCGTTCCCCATCCAGGCCGCGACGCTGCCCGACACCATGCAGGGCCGCGACGTGCTCGGCCGCGGTCGCACCGGCTCGGGCAAGACCCTGGCCTTCTCGATCCCGCTGGTCGCGCGGCTCAAGGAGTCGGGCCTGCGCGCCCAGCCCAAGCGCCCCCGCGCGCTGGTGCTGGCGCCGACCCGCGAGCTGGCGACGCAGATCCGCGCCACGCTCGAGCCGCTCGCGACCGCGGCCGGCCTGCGCACCGCCGTCGTCTTCGGCGGCGTCGGCCAGAACCCGCAGGTCTCGGCGCTGCGCTCCGGCGTCGACGTGCTGATCGCCTGCCCCGGCCGGCTCGAGGACCTGATGAAGCAGGGGCACTGCGACCTCGGCGCGATCGAGGTCACCGTGCTCGACGAGGCCGACCACATGGCCGACCTCGGCTTCCTGCCCGGCGTGAAGCGGATCATGGACCGCACCCCCGAGCGCGGGCAGCGGATGCTGTTCTCCGCCACGCTCGACAACGGCGTCGACGTGCTGGTGCGCCGCTACCTGCACACCCCGGTGACGCACTCGGTCGACTCCGCCTCGGCCCCGCCGCCGGCGATGACGCACCACGTGCTGGCCGTCAGCCGCGACCACAAGAACGACGTCGTGCGCGAGCTCGCGTCCGGCACCGGCCGCCGGCTGCTGTTCACCCGCACCAAGCACCAGGCCCGCAAGCTGGCCAAGACGCTCACCGCGTCGGGCGTGCCGGCGGTCGACCTGCACGGCAACCTGTCGCAGAACGCGCGCGAGCGGAACCTCGCCGCGTTCACCGAGGGCGGCACCCGCGTGCTGGTCGCGACCGACATCGCGGCCCGCGGCATCCACGTCGACGAGATCGAGCTGGTCGTGCACGTCGACCCGCCGGCCGAGCACAAGGCATACCTGCACCGCTCGGGCCGCACCGCCCGCGCCGGCGCCGCCGGCGTCGTCGTCACCGTGATGACGCCCGACCAGAACCGCGACGTCGCCGACCTGGTGCGGCTGGCGAAGATCCGCCCGACCACGACCTCGGTCGCCCCGGGCCACGCCGCCCTGGCCGCGCTCGTCGGCGAGGTCGCCCCGCACGTCACCCCCTCGGCCGCGCCCCCGGTGCAGGCCCAGGGCGGACGCGGCGGGGGCGGTGGCGGCGGCGGTCGCCGTCGCGGCGGTGGCGGTGGCGGTGGTCGCTCCGGCGGCCAGCCGAAGGCGCA
>NZ_BAAHAF010000039.1:0-2410 GCF_054777815.1 Angustibacter speluncae
CCGCGCCGTCGCGGCCGCCGGCTCGCCCGCGCAGGGCGAGCTCCCGGTGCAGGCCGACACCCCGGCCGCCGAGCGCACCGAGCAGCGCCAGGAGCGCACCGAGCAGCGCCAGGAGCGCACCGAGCAGCGGCAGGACCGGCCCGAGCGCACGGAGCGCCAGGAGCGCACCGAGCGCCAGGAGCGTCCCGACCGCGAGCAGCGGGCAGAGCGCCAGGACGGCCAGGACCGCGGCGAGCGGACGCAGCGGAACGAGCAGCGGGGCGACCGGAACGAGAACCGGTCGAACGAGAACCGGTCGAACGAGAGCCGGAACGACCGCACCGAGCGTGGCGACCGGAACGACAACCGGAGCGACCGGAACGAGCGGAACGACAACCGGTCCAACGACAACCGGAACGACAACCGGAACGACAACCGGAACGACAACCGGCACACCGGTCCGGACGACGACGACGAGGCCGGCGGCGGCCGCCGTCGGCGCAACCGCTACCGCGACCGCAAGCGTCGCGGCGGCCGGGGCGGCAACGACCTGGGCGGCATGGCCGACGAGCCGGAGGTCAGCGACGACGACGTGCTGGTGCCCGTCGCCGGCATCCTCGACGTGCTCGACAGCTACGGCTTCGTGCGCACCTCGGGCTACCTGCCCGGGTCGAACGACGTGTACGTCTCGCTCGGCCAGGTGAAGAAGCACGGCATGCGCAAGGGCGACGCGATCGTCGGCGCCGTGCGCCAGCCGCGCGAGGGCGAGCAGCAGGGCGGCGGCAGCAGCCGGCAGCAGAAGTTCAACGCGCTGGTGCGGGTCGACTCGGTGAACGGCCAGACCGTCGAGCAGGCCAAGGCCCGCCCAGACTTCATGAAGCTGACGCCGCTGTACCCGCAGGAGCGGCTGCGCCTGGAGACCGAGCCGAACATCCTGACCACCCGGGTCCTCGACCTGGTGGCGCCGATCGGCAAGGGCCAGCGCGCCCTCATCGTCTCCCCGCCCAAGGCGGGCAAGACGATGATGATGCAGGCCATCGCGAACGCGATCACGGTGAACAACCCCGAGGTCCACCTGATGGTGGTGCTGGTCGACGAGCGCCCGGAGGAGGTCACCGACTTCCAGCGCAGCGTCAAGGGCGAGGTGATCGCGTCCACGTTCGACCGCCCGGCGAGCGACCACACCACGGTGGCCGAGCTGGCGATCGAGCGGGCCAAGCGCCTGGTCGAGATGGGCCACGACGTCGTGATCCTGCTCGACGGCATCACCCGCCTCGGCCGTGCGTACAACATCTCGGCGCCCGCCTCGGGCCGGATCCTGTCCGGTGGTGTCGACTCGTCGGCGCTCTACCCGCCGAAGCGCTTCTTCGGCGCCGCGCGCAACATCGAGAACGGTGGCTCGCTCACCATCCTCGCCACCGCGCTGGTCGAGACCGGCTCCAAGGCCGACGAGGTGATCTTCGAGGAGTTCAAGGGCACCGGTAACTCCGAGTTCCGGCTCTCCCGCTCGCTCGCCGACAAGCGGGTCTACCCGGCGGTCGACGTGAACGCGTCGGGCACGCGCCGCGAGGAGATCCTGCTCGGTCGCGAGGAGCTGTCGGTGATGTGGAAGCTGCGCCGGGTGCTCACCGCCCTCGACTCGCAGCAGGCGATCGAGCTGCTGCTGTCGAAGCTGCGCGAGACCAAGAGCAACACCGAGTTCCTCATGCAGGTGCAGAAGACCACCACGCCGCTGGCCGGCAACGGCAAGGACGACTGACACCGCACGTCCCGCCCGGCGTCGCGAGCGCCCGTCCCCGCACCGGGGGCGGGCGCTCGCCGCGTCCGGCGGGGAACAAACCGGGCCGATTTCGTGCTCCACCCGGTGCCTGGCACACTGTCAGGTCGGCTCCGGTTCACGCGCCACCCACCCGGGGTGAGCACGACCCGGCGGCCATCTGCGAAGGAGCCTCCCCCATGAAGCGCGACATCCACCCCGAGTACGTCGAGACGAGCGTGACCTGCAGCTGCGGGAACTCGTTCACGACGCGCAGCACCGCCACCTCCGGCAAGATCACCGCCGAGGTCTGCAGCGCGTGCCACCCCTTCTACACCGGCAAGCAGAAGCTGCTCGACACCGGCGGCCGCGTCGCGCGCTTCCAGGCGCGCTACGGCAAGAAGGCCGAGCAGGCCGAGAGCAAGTAGCGGCTCCGCAGCGCCGGCGCACCCGTCCACGGGAGCGCCGGCGCTGTCGTCCGTCCGGGGGTCGTCGAGGAGGTCGTCGTGTCCGAGGTCAGCGGTTCCTTCGAGGCGCTGGCGCCCGTGCTCGCCGAGCACGCCGAGCTGCAGCGCCGGCTCGCCGACCCCGCGGTGCACGCCGACCCCGCGGCCGCGCGGTCGCTCGGACGCCGGTACGCCGAGCTCGACCGGCTGGTCTCCGCGCACGCCGCCT
>NZ_BAAHAF010000040.1:0-16037 GCF_054777815.1 Angustibacter speluncae
CACGGCGCTGGCCGTGCTCGGCCGGCACGACGCGCGCCGGCTGCCGGCGGCGGTCGCGCTGGCGTGGCAGTCCGGTCGGTTCGAGGGCCCCTACCTGCGCGACGAGCTGCTCGGCCGGGGGGTGCTGGTCGAGACGCTCGAGACCGCGACGTCGTGGGGCGCCCTGGGCGACCTGCACCAGTCCGTGGGAACCGCTCTGCACGAAGCGCTCTCGCGGCCGGGCCGTCCGGCGGTGGTGCAGTGCCACGTCTCGCACGTCTACCCGACGGGTGCCTCGCTCTACTTCACCGTGGCGGCCGCCGAGGGCGAGGACCCGCTCGGCGACTGGCACCGCGCGAAGACGGCCGCCAGCGAGGCGATCGTGGCGGCCGGCGCGACGATCAGCCACCACCACGCGGTGGGCACCGACCACCGCCCCTACCTGGCCGCCGAGGTGGGCGACCTGGGCGTGCGGCTGCTGCGCGCGCTGACGCGTGAGCTCGACCCGACGGGCGTCATGAACCCCGGGGTGCTGGTGCCGTCCGACGCGTCCACCACCGCCACCAGCGACGCCTCGCCGGTGCCGGTGGGGGCTCCGGCTCCGGCGCCGCCCGGCGCGAGGCGGTGAGCTCGCGCCAGCCCCGCACCACGCGCTCGACGTCGACGCGGTGCGCCAGGACCGGCGACATCGCGCCCGCACCGGCGCTGCGCCAGCTCTGCTCGACGCGGGAGTTGAAGTCGGCGAGGTGCGCGCGCACCTGCGCCTCGGTGACGAGGTCGACGAGCGAGCCCGGCATGTGCTCCGCCTCGCGGCGCAGCCGGATCGGCGGTGGCAGCGCGTCGACCATCGACAGCTGCTCGCGCTCGATCAGCTGCTTGACCCACCAGTCCGGGTCGTGCGGGTTCCCCAGCGCCAGCGGCTTCCCCGCTCCCGGCAGGTCGTCGAAGTCGCCGCGCTCCTGGGCCTCGCGGATCGTGCGCTCGATCCCGCGCTCGGCCCAGCCGCGCCGGTCGCCCACCACCTAGGACCCCTCCACCGCGGCCGCCAGCGCGGCGCGCTCGTCGTCCCCGACCGGACGCGGGGCGCGGGAACCGGTGTCCCACAGCACGATCACGACGCGCGCCCGGGCGCGGTCGACGCCGTCCGGGGTGGCGAGGGTCGCGCGCAGGGTCAGGCTCGTGGTCCCCACCCGCTCGACCTCGTGCCGCACCAGGACGTGGTCGTGTCCGGGGCCGACCGACGCGACGTAGTCGACCTCGACCCGCGCGACGACGTGGTCGCTCGGGCGGTGGACACCGAGCCCGGACAGGAAACGGGACCGCGCCTCGTCGAGCAGGGTCAGGTAGGTCGCGTGGTAGACGTGCCCGAGCGCGTCGACGTCGACCCAGCGCAGCGGGACGGCGACCGGACCGCTCACGAGCGCTCCCCCGCCGCCGGTGAAGCGGCCCCGTGGCACGCGTCAGGGCCCGGCTCCGGTCGGCCCCGGCGCGCCGAACGAGGGAGCGAAGCGACCGAGCCGAGGCGGGAGGGGTCGACCCCTCGCGGAGCCGGGTCCGCGCGAGCGTCAGCGAGCAGATGGCAGAGCGTCCCGTCCACGCCTCCACCCTAGGACGGCAGCGGCCGGCAGGCCGGACCGTCGAGGTGGGCCAGCAGCAGGTCGACCACCGCCTCGCGGTCGTGCACGGACGTGTCGACCTCGAGGCACGCGCCGCGCCGCAGCAGCGGCTGCACCTCGGCGCGCAGGGCCACCTCGCGGGCCAGCTCGGCCGGGTCCTTGCCGTAGGCGTTGGTCGTGCGGGTCGCCAGGCGGTGCAGAGCCACCTCGTCCGGCACGCTCAGGAGCACCACGTGCGCGAACCGGTCGTAGAACGCGCCCTGGGTCGTCGACGTGCCGGCGACCACGAGGGGCTCGGGCGCGTCGTCGAGGAGCGACCGGACGGCGTCCTCGCGCCAGCGCCAGTCGGTGGCGTCCGGCCCGTCGGCGTACGGCGAGTCGTCGGGCACCTCGTGCGACCACCGCGGGTCGTCGAGGTCGACGGCCGCGACGCCGCGGGCGACCAGGTCGACCACGGCGGTGGACTTGCCGGTGCCGGACGTGCCGGTGAGCAGGCTGTGGCGCACGCGGCCATCCAACACGGCGCGAACGCGGGTGACCGCGGTGCCGGCACGACGTAGGCTCCCGCTCTCGTGAGCAGCCTGGTGGAGAAGGTCGTCCCGAGCCGCCTGGGCACCGGGTTCCGCTGGCTGCTCGGCTCGTCGTGGTCGTCGAACCTCGGGGACGGCGTCCTGCTCGCGGCAGGTCCGCTGCTGGTCGCCTCGCGCACCGACGAGCCGTTCCTGGTCGCCCTCGCCGCCACCGTCGCCTGGTTGCCGCCGCTGCTGTTCGGGTTGTGGGCCGGCGTGCTCACCGACCGCCTCGACCGGCGCCGGCTCGTCGTGGTCGTCGACCAGGTGCGCGTAGGGGTGCTGGCGCTGCTCGCGGTGGCCGTGGTCACCGACGTCGCCTCGATCTGGCTCGTGCTGCTGGCCCTGTTCGTGCTCGCCACCGCCGAGACCTTCGCCGACAACGCGTCGTCGACGATGCTGCCGATGCTCGTGCACCGCGACGACCTGGCGATCGCGAACTCCCGCCTGCAGGCGGGGTTCGTCACGGTGAACCAGCTCGCCGGTCCGCCGGTGGGCGCGTTCCTGTTCGCGGTCGCGCAGCCCCTTCCGTTCGCCGGGACGGCGGCGCTGGTGGCCCTCGGCGTCGTGCTGATCCTGCGGGTGAGCCTGCCGCCGCACGGCGCCGCGGCCGCCGAGGAGCCGCCCCGGCGGATGCGCGAGGACGTCGTGGAGGGCGTGCGGTGGGTGCTGCACCACGCCGCGGTGCGCACCCTGGTGCTCACCATCCTCATCTTCAACGTCACGTTCGGTGCCGCGTGGTCGGTGCTGGTGCTCTATGCGACCGAGCGGCTCGGCATGGGCCCGGTCGGTTTCGGCCTCATCACCACGGTCGGCGCCCTCGGTGGCCTGCTCGGCATCGTGTCGTACGGCTGGCTGACCGCGAGGGTGAGCCTGGCGAACCTGATGCGCATCGGGCTCGTGATCGAGACGCTGACCCACCTCGCACTGGCGCTGACCACCGTCCCGTGGGTCGCGCTGACGATCTTCTTCGTCTTCGGCGCGCACGCGTTCGTCTGGGGGACGACGTCGGTCACCGTCCGCCAGCGCGCCGTGCCGACCGCGCTGCAGGGCCGGGTGGGCAGCGTGAACCTCGTCGGCGTGATGGGCGGGCTCGTGGTCGGCTCGGGGCTGGGCGGCCTGCTGGCCCAGCACTACGGCGTCACCGCGCCGTTCTGGTTCGCGTTCGCGGGGTCGGCCGTCTTCGTCGTGGTGATCTGGCGCCAGCTGCGGCACATCGCGCACGCCGACGCCGAGGACGCGCCGGCGCCCGACTGAGCACGCGGACCCCGCCGACCGACGGCGGTCAGGGCGTGCGGGTCCAGCCGTCCGCGACGAGCGCCCCGGGCGTGGCCTCCGCGTCGAGCAGCAGCGCGCCCCCCTGCGCCACCACCCGGACGCCGTCGACGCGCACGCCCCAGCCGCTGTACGCGGCGTCGGTCGCGTACCGCCAGCGCAGCAGCTGCTCGCCGGGCGCGAGCCGCGCCTGCACCTGCCACCAGGTCCGGTGGCCGCTGCCGGACAGCGCGCCGTCCGGCACGCGTCCCGGTGCCCCCTTGCCCTGCGCCCGCAGCGGGACGGGCGTCCAGGTGGCGCCGCCGTCCGGCGAGGTCTCGAGCGCGAGCAGGTCGGTCGACTCGGTGTCGAGGAACAGGTCGTGGGTGAGCTGCGCGCCGCCGCGCGGCACGCCGAGCGCCGCCTGCAGCGTCGACGTGGTCGCGTCCGCGGTGCTCGGTGCCCACGCGTCCGCACCCGTCGTCGGCGGCACCCGCAGCGACCGCGCGACGCCGTCGGCCAGCGCGCGCCGGCTCGCGTTGTTCGAGCCCCAGGCACGGTCGGGGTGCACGCGGTTCGCCAGGTGCACCACGACGGTGCGCGACAGCCGGTCGACGGTCAGCGACGGACCGGTGAACCCGGTGTGCCCGGCGGTGCCGTCGCCGACGAGCGCGCCCATGTAGAAGCGGGCGTCGAGCTCGAGACCGAGCCCGCGCTCGCTCGTGGTGACGCCGTCGACCTGGTTCGTGAACGCCTCGCGCAGCGTGGCCTGCTGCAGCACCCGGGTGCCGCCGTACGACCCGCCGTTCAGCAGCATCTGGCCGAGGACCGCGACGTCGTGCGCCGTCGAGAACACCCCGGCGTGGCCGGCGACACCGCCCAGGGCCCAGGCGTTCTCGTCATGCACCTCGCCACGCACCATGCCCCGCGGGGGCGACGACTGGTACTCGGTGGCCGCGGCCCGCGCGGCGAGGTCGCCGGTCGGCCGGTACCCGGTGTCGTGCAGGCCGAGCGGCTCGGTGACGCGCTCGCGCACCAGCTGGTCGAGCGGGGCGCCGCCCGCGCGCTCGGCGAGCACGCCCAGGCTGATCAGGCCGATGTCGCTGTAGACGTACGTCTCCCCCGGCGCCGACGACGGCGTCGCGGCCAGGGCGGCCGCGAACCGCGCCTCGGGCGTCGGGTAGGCGCTCCACAGCGGCAGCCACGCCGGCAGCCCGCCGGTGTGGGTCAGCAGGTGCCGCGGGGTGATGTCCTGCTTGCCGTTGGCGGCGAATTCGGGCACGACGTCGGCGACGGGGGCGTCCAGGTCGATCGCCCCCTCCTCGGCGAGGCCGAGCACCACGACGGTCGTGAAGAGCTTCGAGATCGAGGCCAGGTCGTACACGGTGTCCGTGGTGGTCGGCGCCTGCTGCTCGGGCGGCAGCTCGGTGCCCGCCTGGTCGGCGTACCGCACCGCGTACCCCGACGCCTCGTGCGCCACCACCACGCCGTCGTGGACGACCAGCGCGACCGCGCCCGCCTGCTGCGGTCGCAGCGGGCCGGCGCCGTCCGGGTCCTGCGACGCGGCCGCGACCGCGTCGAGGCCCGCCCGCAGCGGCACCGGGTCGAGGCCGACCTGCTCGGGCGCGCCGTCGACCAGGACGGTCGTGCGCGGGGCGAACCCGGGCTGCGGCCGGTCGAACCGTCCCTGCACGGCGCCCTCGGTCGCGACCGCCGGGACGGTCAGCCCGGTCACGAGGACGAGGGCGCCGAGGGCGGCGACGGCCGTCCTCGGGACGGCGGACGAACGGCGACGGGGCACGGCGGACCTCCGGTGGAACTTTCTTCCCGAATCGGGCTATCGAGACGAAACATTCTCACCGTCCGGGACGCGGGTCAACGGTCCCCGGTCGTGTCCCCGGCGGGCCCCGCGGCGGCGATCAGGCGGTCGAGGACCTCGCGCGCCTGCTCGAGCTCGGCCACGTCCATGCCCAGCCGGTCGACGATCGCGGGCGGCACCCGCTCGGCCCGCCGGCGCAGCGCCACCCCGCGGCGCGTCAGCCGCACCTGCAGCGCGCGCTCGTCCGCCGGATCGCGCTCGCGCGTGACGTACCCGACCGCCTCCAACCGCTTCAGCAGCGGCGACAGCGTGGGGGGCTCGAGACTGAGCCGCCGCGCGAGGTCCGAGACCCGTTGCGGCTGCTGCTCCCACAGGGCGAGCATCACGAGGTACTGGGGGTGGGTCAGGTCCATCGCGTCGAGCACCGGCCGGTACAGCGCGATGACCCGGCGGGCGGCCACGGCGAGCGCGAAGCAGACCTGGCGGTCGAGCGCGAGCAGGTCGTCCGTCGGTTCGGCGGTGGAGGTCACGTCGTCGATCGTAGTCCGTCCGCGATATGCTGAGGGCACGAACTGTTCCTGGACGAAGGATTCACGTGGCCACTGACCGACCCCGTCTCCCCCTCGGCTACCGCCTCTGGTGGGGGCTGCGGTACGGCATGTACTTCGTCCTGGGCCCCGCCCAGCTCGGCGAGGCCGACGACCCGCACTCGCGGCTGCGGCGGGAGCGGCAGGCCCGCCTCGACGCCGTCCGCGCCCGGCGCGCCTCCTAGTCGAGCAGGAAGTCCCGGACGACGGGCGTCACCCGCCCGGCGTGCTCGACGAAGAAGCCGTGGCACCCGGGCAGCACCGCGACCTCGGCGTCCGGGATCCGCGCTGCGAGCAGGTGGGCGTTGCCCGCCGGTGTCATCCGGTCGTCCTCGCCGTGCAGCACCAGGGTGGGTGCGCCCACGTGGGGCAGCAGGTCCCACGCGTCGTGCGCGTCGCTGGCCCGCAGGTGGGCGCGGCGCTCCGCGGCCGACATCGACGGGTCGCCGAGCAGCCGGTCGTCCTCCGGGGTGTCCGGGTGGGCGGACGTGAAGAACAGCGCGCGCAGGGCCGCCCGGCGGCGTCCCGGGTCGGGGTCGGCGAGCGCCCGGCGGACGTCCGGGCCCCGCTCCAGGGCGTGCGGACCGCCGGGCGAGGTGCAGGCGAGCACGAGGCGCGCGACCAGGTCGGGACGCCGGGCCGCGAGCACCTGGGCGACCCGGCCGCCCATCGACGTGCCGTACACGGCCACCGGACCGGCGACCACGGCGTCGACGACGGCGGCGACGTCCGCCGCGAACGAGGCGGTGCTCCACGGGCCGACCTCGCCGCGGCTGCCCCCGGTCCCGCGCCAGTCGAGGGTGAGGACGCGGAAGGCGTCGTCGAAGGACGACCGCAGGCCGTCCCACCACGCGTGCGAGTTGGCCTGCCCGGCCAGCAGGAGCAGCGGCGGGGCGTCCGGCGACCCGCTCTCCTGCACGGCGATCGGCGCCCCGCCGGGCGTCGCCGGCACGGAGGTCCTCATCGGGTGGCAGTCTCCACCAGCGGGCGGGTGCGGCGCAGGAGGACGGCCAGCACGGTGGTGACGCCGAACAGCCCCGCCGCGAGCGCGACGACCCCGGACCACCCGGCTGCCGACAGGGCCGGACCCGCGGCGGCGCCGAGCATCGACGAGCCGAGGTAGAAGGCGAACAGGTAGAGCGAGGCCGCCTGCGCGGTGCTCGCCCCCACGGCGGCGGCCCGCGCCGGTACCCACCCGCTCGCGACGCCGTGCACGACGAAGAACCCGACGGTCAGGACGGCCGTCCCGGCGACGACGGTGAACAGCGAGTCGGGCCCGGTGAGCAGGACGCCGGCCAGGGCCAGCACCGCGCCGACCGGCAGCACGGCCCGCCGGCCCCGCACGTCCGCCACCCGACCGGAGACCACCGAGCCCGCGGAGCCGAGCGGGTAGACCAGGAAGACGAGGCTGGCGACGCCGAGGCCGAGGTGGAACGGCGCACCCGCCAGCCGGAATCCGAGACCGTTGAACACCGCCACGAGGGAGCCGGCGGCCAGGCCGCCGACGACGAACAGCCCGACCAGGACCGGGTCGCGCAGCGCGCGCAGGGTGCCGTCGACGAGGTGCCGCACGCCGACGGGCCGCGGGTCGAAGCCTCGCGACGGGGGCAGCAGCACGCGCACGACGACCGCGCACGCGACCGCGACCAGCGCCGTGGCCGCCAGCGCCCAGCGCCATCCGCCGACCTCGCCGACCGCCCCGGTCAGCAGCCGCCCGACCATGCCACCGAGCGCGGTGCCCCCGATGTAGAGACCGGCGGCGCGGGCGTGCGTCGAGGGGTGCAGCTCCTCGCGCAGGTAGGCCGTCGCCACGGCGGGCAGGCCCGCCAGGGCGAGCCCCTGCAGGGTGCGCAGCGCGAGCAGCGACGACCACGACGGCGCGAGGGCGCACGCGACGGCCACCACGGCGGACGCCCCGAGCGAGGCGTGCAGCAGCCGGGTGCGCCCCACCACGTCCGAGACCGGGCCGACGACGAGCAGCGCGAGACCCAGCGCCGCCGTCGTCAGCGAGAGCGTCAGGGCGCTGCGGCCGACGCTGACGCCGAACTGCGCCGACAGCTCCGGCAGCAGCGCCTGGGTGCTGTAGAGCAGCGCGAAGGTCGCCAGACCGGCGGCGAACAGGGCGGTGACGACGCGCCGGTACTCGCGCGTGCCCGCGGCGTAGCCGGTCGCGGCGGACGTGGTGGTCGCGGTGCTCACCCGGTCGACTGTGCTCCCCGGGCGCAGCATGCGTCGAATGCCTACCAGCGCCAGTGTCGATGCGCGACGCGTATGGTGACGGCGTGCTGCTGCGTGATCTGGCCTGGACCGCCGCCGTCGCCGAGCTCGGCCACGTCACCGACGCCGCCGCGGTTCTCGGCACGAACCAGCCGACGCTGTCCCGGGCGCTCGCCCGGGTGGAGGACGAGCTCGGGGCCCAGCTGTTCGTGCGCCACCCCGGCGGCGTGCGCCCCACGCCCGCCGGCCGGCTGGTCGTCGAGGCCGCGACCGAGCTGGTCGCACGGTACGAGCGGCTGCGCGCCGACCTGGGTGCCGAGCTGGACCCCGACGCCGGCGTGGTGCGGCTGGCCTTCCTCGACTCGATCGCGACCTCGTTGGTGCCGGCGGTGCTGCGGGCGGTGCACGAGCAGCTGCCGGCGGTGCGGCTCGTGCTGCGCCAGGAACCGGCCCACTCGATGCTCGGCGACCTGGCGTCGGGCACCGCCGACCTGGCCATCACCTCCCCCCGCCCCGAGCAGGGCCACGGCTGGGTCCCGCTGCAGGAGGAGCGGCTGGTGGTCGTGGTGCCTCCCACGCACCGGTGGCGCCGCCGCCGGCGGGTGCGCCTCGCCGAGCTCGCGGACGAGGAGCTCGTCACGACGCCGCCGGGCTTCGGCTTCCGGGCGCTGGTCGACGGGCTGCTCCGCGACGCGGGCGTGGCGCCGTCGGTGTCGTTCGAGAGCCAGGACCTCGCGACCATCGAGGGTCTGGTCGCGGCGGGCCTCGGGGTCGCGCTCGTGCCGGAGCCGTTCGTCGGGCTGACCGGGTCGGTGGGCCTGCGCCTGGCCGGTGCCCCGGCGGCGCGCCGCACCATCGGCCTGACCTGGCGCCTCGACCGCGACCTGCCGCCCCCGGCCCGCCGCGTGCTCGACCTCGTCCGCGCCGGGGTGGCGGGAAGCCCGTCGTCGGGCGGTCCGGGCGTCCGGTAGGCTCGTCCCCGCTCGACGGGGGACCGTCGGGCATCGGGCTGTAGCGCAGCTTGGTAGCGCACTTGACTGGGGGTCAAGGGGTCGCAGGTTCAAATCCTGTCAGCCCGACAGCGAAGAGGGGCTCGGCGTCAGCCGGGCCCCTTTCGCTGTCGGTGGACCGGATGGCGGGAGGAGGAACGACCGGCGAGCGACGAGCCGGGCGTGACGACGGCTCCTGTCGGACCGAGACGGCGCACGGCGCGCACCTGGTCGTCACGTCGCGCACGCCCCGGCCTCCGCGACGTCACAGGAGGGTGCGCGACGTCGGGGCGGACGCGGCGCCACACCGACCGTGTGCGAGGGTCGCGGGGTGCACCCGGCGACCAGGACCGTCTGATCCCCCGTGCCGTTCACCCTGTCGCACGCAGCGGCCGTCCTGCCGCTGTTCCGCGGACCGCTCGTCCCGGCGGCACTGGTCGCGGGCTCGATGGCACCGGACGTGCCGTACTTCCTGCGCGCAGCAGGCGTGCCGGTGGCCGCAGGCGACTGGTGGGAACCGCTGCTGAACGGCACCACCTCGCACGGGTGGCCCGGCACGGTCCAGGTCGCGGTGCCCGTCGGCCTCGTGCTGTACGGCGCGGCACGCCTCGCGCGCCGTCCGCTCGGGTCGCTCGCGCCGCACGGACGCCCGCCGGCGGCACCGCCGCCCGGCCCCGCGACCTTGCTGTGGGTCCTGGTGTCGGTGGCGCTCGGCGTCCTCACCCACGTCGTCTGGGACTCGTTCACGCACGGCGACGGTTGGGCGGTGCAGCGGCTCGAGCCGCTGCAGCAGCAGGCGGTCGCCGGGCAGACGTGGGCGCGCGTCCTGCAGCACCTCAGCACCGTGCTGGGCCTCGTGGCGCTGGCGGCCTGGTCGTGGCGGCGACGGACGCACTGGCTCGCCGGGCGCGGCACGACCGTCGCGCGCCGCCAGCGGCTCGCCGTCGCGACGGCGGTGGTCGGGGCCGACG
This sequence comes from Angustibacter speluncae, assembly GCF_054777815.1. NCBI lineage: Bacteria > Bacillati > Actinomycetota > Actinomycetes > Kineosporiales > Kineosporiaceae > Angustibacter > Angustibacter speluncae. The sequence goes on from NZ_BAAHAF010000040.1 coordinate 10,002, forward strand.
TCGACGCCGCCGCGACCACCGCGCGCTGGTGGGACGGCCCGCGGCGCTGGTTCACCGCCGAGCAGTTCGTCGAGGTGGTCGTCTCGGACGCCGTGAAGGGAGCCGGCGTCGCTCTCGTCGCGCTGGCCGCCGGTGCGGTGGCGGTCTGGTGGGTGCGGCACGCCCTGGAGCCCACGCCGCGCCGCGTCCGCTAGCCTTACACGCGTAAGTCTTCGAGGACGGGGGTGCTGCGTGGCGGCCAGGACGGGTCTGAGCAGGGAGAGGGTGCTGGCGGCGGCCACGGCGGTGGCCGACGGCGGCGGGCTGGCCGCGGTGAGCATGCGCAGCGTCGGCAAGCAGCTCGGGGTCGAGGCGATGTCGCTCTACCACCACGTCGACGGCAAGGAGGCCCTGCTCGACGCCCTCGCCGACGACGTCCTCAGCCAGGTCGACCTCCCGGACGCCGCCGACCCGTGGCGCCCGGCGATGACGGCGCGGGCGGGTTCGGCCCGGCGGGTGCTCGGGGCGCACCCGTGGGCGATCGGGCTGGTCGAGTCGCGGACCGCACCGGGTCCGTCGCTGCTGCGGCACCACGACGCGGTGCTCGCGAACCTGCTCGGCAACGGCTTCTCCCACCGTCTGGCGATGCACGCGTTCGCCGTGCTCGACGCCTACGTCTACGGCTCCGTGCTCACCGAGCAGCACCTGCCGTTCGAGGAGGTGGGAGGGCAGGCGCAGTACGCCGCCGGCCTCGCGCGTGCGGCCGACGACCACCCCCACCTCGTCGCCGTCCTCGGCGACCTGCTCGCCGACCCCGGCTACCGGTTCGAGGACGGGTTCGACTTCGGGCTCGAGGTCGTCCTGGACGGCCTGCAGGCCCGGGTCGACGCCGAGGTCGCGCGGTGAGCGCCGCGGCGGCCGTCGTCGTCGCCGTGGTGCTGACCGGGCTGGCGGTGCTGCAGCTGCTCGTCGCGTCCGGTCGCCCGTACGGCCGTCTCGTCTGGGGCGGGCAGCACGAGGTGCTCCCCCGCCGGCTGCGGGTGGGCAGCGTCCTGTCGGTGCTGCTCTACGCGGCGTTCGCGGCGCTGCTGCTCAGCCGGGCGGGCCTGCTCCCCGGCGGCACCACCGCACCCGTCGTCGTCGGCACCTGGGTGCTCGTCGCCTACCTCGCGCTCGGCGTCGCGCTGAACGGCATCTCGCGGAGCCGTCCCGAGCGCCTCGTCATGACCCCGGTCACGCTGGTGCTCGCGTGCTGCGCCCTCGTCGTCGCGCTCGGACTCTGACGTGAGACCGGTTCAGCGACGCCGCTTCTCGCGGACGCGGACCGAGACCTCGATCGGCGTGCCCTCGAAGCCGAAGGTCTCGCGCAGGCGTCGCTCGATGAACCGGCGGTAGCCGGCCTCGAGGAAGCCGGAGGCGAACACCACGAACCGCGGCGGACGCGTCGAGGGCTGCGTCGCGAACAGGATGCGCGGCTGCTTGCCGCCCCGCACCGGGTGCGGGTGCGCCGCGACCAGCTCGCCGAAGAAGGCGTTCAGGCGTCCGGTCGGGATGCGGGTGTCCCACGAGTCGAGGGCGACGTCGAGCGCCGGCACGAGCCGCTCCAGGTGGCGGCCGGTGCGCGCCGAGATGTTGACCCGCGGCGCCCACTGCACCTGCACCAGGTCGATCTCGATCTCGCGCTCGAGGTAGCGACGACGCTCGTCGTCCATCAGGTCCCACTTGTTGTAGGCGATCACGAGCGCGCGACCGGACTCGATGACCATCGACAGGATGCGGGTGTCCTGCTCGGTGAGGGTGTCGCTGGCGTCGATCAGGACGACGGCCACCTCGGCCTTCTCCAGCGCGCCCTGGGTGCGCAGCGAGGCGTAGAAGTCGGCGCCGGACGTCTGGTGCACGCGCCGGCGGATCCCGGCGGTGTCGACGAACTGCCACTGGCGTCCGGCGAGCGTCACCACCTCGTCGACGGGGTCGCGGGTGGTGCCGGCCACGGCGTCGACGACGACGCGGTCGGACCCGACCATCTTGTTCAGCAGCGACGACTTGCCGACGTTCGGCTTGCCGATGAGCGCGACGCGGCGCGGTCCGCCGGACCCGTACACGTCGCCGACCTGCGACTCGGTGGGCAGCACCGCCATCACGGCGTCGAGCAGGTCGCCCGAGCCGCGGCCGTGCACGGCCGAGACCGGGAACGGCTCGCCGAGGCCGAGGCTCCACAGCTGCGCGGCGTCGGCCTCCCCCTTGGCGTCGTCGACCTTGTTCGCGGCCAGCACCACCGGCTTGCCGGAGCGGCGCAGCATCCGCACCACGCGCTCGTCGGTGGCGGTGGCGCCCACCGTCGCGTCGACGACGAACACGACGGCGTCGGCGAGCTCGACGGCCACCTCGGCCTGCTTGGCGACGGCGGCGTCGAGACCGAGCACGTCGACCTCCCAGCCGCCGGTGTCGACCAGGACGAAGTCGCGACCGGCCCACTCCGCGCGGTACCGCACGCGGTCGCGCGTCACGCCCGGCACGTCCTGCACGACCGCCTCGCGCCGGCCGAGGATGCGGTTGACCAGCGTCGACTTGCCGACGTTCGGGCGACCGACGACGGCCAGCACCGGCAGCGGCCCGGCGCGCTCGTCGTCGAGGTCGACCTCGTCGCCGTCGAGCAGCGCCAGGTCCTCGTCGGAGAGCTCGTACTCCTCGAGCCCGACCCGCAGCGCGGGGGTGGGGTCGACGAACTCCTGCTCGTCCGCGGTCGCGTCCTGGGGGCCGTCGCTCACGGGGTCACCTCTCCCACCTGGGCGCGGACGACGTCCAGCACCGCTTGCACCGTCTGCTCGAGGTCGAGCTCGGACGAGTCGATCGTGACGACGCCGTCGGCCGCCTGCAGGAACTGCGAGACCGTCGAGTCGTCGCGGTCGCGCCGCAGCACCTGGTCGCGGGTCGCCGCGGCCTGGTCGTCGCCCACCCGGTCCTGCGCCGACCGGCGGCGGACGCGGGCGTCCTCGTCGGCGGTGAGCAGGACGCGCACGTCGGCGTCCGGGGCGACGACCGTGGTGATGTCGCGGCCCTCGGCCACGACCCCCGGCACCTCCAGCTCGGCGACCAGCTCGCGCTGGCGGCGCTGCAGCTCGGCCCGCACCTCGAGGTTGGTGGCCACGGCGCTGACCACGGCGGAGATGGCCCGGTCGCGGATGAAGTCGGCCACGTCGGTCTCCCCCACGTGCACCGTCGGCGCGGCCGGGTCGGTGCCCATCCGCAGGTCGATCGTCTGCGCGGCGTCGGCGACGGCGCCCTCCTGGGCGAGGTCGATGTCGCGCTGCAGGCACCACCAGGTCACCGCGCGGTACATCGCGCCCGTGTCGAGGTAGGCCAGGCCGAGCCGCTGCGCGACGCCGCGGCTCACGCTGGACTTGCCCGACCCGGAGGGGCCGTCGATGGCGACGACCAGGCCGTCACCGGAACGCGCACGCACGAGGTACCTCTGTTCTGCTGGGGGAACGCCCCAGCCTACGGGCGCGCGACCCGTTCCCCCGAATCGGTTCGCCCGCCGCCGTGTGCACACCGCGGGGAGTCTGTGCGCCGCGCACGCCGACCACGGCCGGATCCGGGCTCGACTCCTCGTGCTGTGCACACGGACTCAGCCGGCGAGCTCCCAACCGCCGTCGCGGAGCACCTGCTCGAGCCGCTCGCGCGCGGCCGGGACGACCGACACCTCGGCCAGCCCCACGAGCCGGTCGGGCACGTGCTCGAGCCGCAGGTCCTCGAGGTTGACGCCGTGCTCGCCCATGAAGGCGAGCAGCCGGCCGAGCTCGCCGGGGCGGTCGGGCACCTGCACGGTCACCACGGCGAAGCGCTGCGGGGCGGCTCCGTGCTTGCCCGGGATGCGCGACTGGCCCCGCACGCCGGCGTCGAGGGCGCGCGCCAGGTCGGCGCGGGCGCCGGGCGCGTCGGGGTCGGCGGCGAGCGCCTCGAGGGCGGCGACCACGGTGTCGAGGTCGGAGCGCAGCGCCCGCAGCACCTCGGCGACCGGGCCGGCGTTGGCGCCCAGGATCTGCACCCACAGGGCCGGGTCGCTGGCCGCGACCCGGGTGACGTCGCGCAGCCCCTGGCCCGCGAGCGCCACGGCGGCGTCCTCGGCGTCGACGAGCCGCGCGGCCACCAGGCTCGAGGCGACCTGCGGCACGTGCGACACCCGGGCGACCGCGCCGTCGTGGTCGTCGGCCGGCATCACCACGGGCGCGGCACCCAGGTCGACGACCAGGTCGCGCACCGCGGCCACGGCACCGGCGTCGGTGCCCACGGCGGGGGTGAGCACCCACGGCCGCCCGACGAACAGGTCACCGCGGGCGGCGACGGCGCCCGAGCGCTCGCGCCCGGCGAGCGGGTGACCGCCCACGTAGCGCCCCAGACCGGTGGCGCCGGACGCCCGCAGTGCGGCGAGCGGGCGTCCCTTCACGCTCGCGACGTCGGTGACGACCGCGGCGGGCCAGCGTCGGAGGGCGTCGGCGACCACGTCGGCCGTGACGTCCGGCGGTGCGGCCACGAGCACGAGGACGGGGTCGGGGTCGTCGTCGGCGGGCAGCCGGCCGGCGCCGAGGTCGCGCGCCAGCGCCCGGGCGGTCGGCGACGGGTCGTCGAGCACGACGTCGACCCCCTGGCCGCGCAGGCCGAGGCCGACGCTGGCGCCGAGCAGCCCGGTGCCGACGACCCGGACGGGACCGTTCGTGCGCACGGCGGCGTTCACCGGGTGCTCACTGGGCCAGGTCGCGCCGCAGGCCGACGGCCCCGCGCAGGTAGACGTGCTGCACCTGGCTGCGCGGGACGTCCATCTCCGCGTGCGCCATCAGCCGCACGACCCGGGGCATCGAGCCCGGCACGTCGATCTCGACGGTGCACAGCAGCGGCACGTCGCCCATGCCGAGCTCGCGGGCGGCCAGCGCGGGGAACTCGCTGCGCAGGTCGGCGGTGACGGTGAACACGATCGAGATCAGGTCGTCGGACGACAGCGCGTTCGCCGTCATCACCGCGGTGACGAGCTCGCGGGTCGACGCGAGCAGGTGCTCGCGCTCGTCCTCGTCGAGCTGGATCGCCCCACGGATCGCCCGGACCGCCACCACGTCTCCCCTCGTCACCGCACCGCGTCGTCGGGCACCACGGTAGGACCCCGTCCACGAGCCGGGACGCGCTATCCGTCCCGCGAGACGCAGCAGCGCGCGCGACCGGCGTCAGAGGCCGACGGACGCCATCAGGGTGCCGAGCTCCTCGCGGGTGAGCGCGCGGTGCCGCCCCGGGAGCAGGTCGCCGAGCAGCACCGGGCCGATCTGCACCCGCACCAGCTGCAGCACCGGGTGCCCGACCTCGGCGAGCAGCCGGCGGACGATGTGGTGGCGCCCCTCGTGCAGCACGACCTCGACCAATGCCTTGCCCGGGCGGGAGTCGACCAGCTTGAACGAGTCGACCCGCGTCAGACCGTCCTCGAGCTCGATGCCGGCGCGCAGCCGCTTGCCCAGGTCGCGCGGGACCGGGCCCGGGATCTCGGCGAGGTACGTCTTCGGCACCTCGTACGAGGGGTGCTGCATGCGGTGCGAGAAGTCGCCGTCGTTGGTGACGAGCAGCAGGCCCTCGGTGTCGACGTCGAGCCGGCCCACGTGGAAGAGCCGGTCGGCGCGGTCGCCGACCAGGTCGCCGATCGACGGGCGCCCCTCGGGGTCGCTCATCGAGCTCACCACGCCGCGGGGCTTGTTCAGCGCCAGGTAGACCTTCGTGGTGTCGAGCTGGAGCCGCATGCCGTCGACGTGGATGACGGCGGTCTCCGGGTCGACGCGCACGCCGAGCTCGGTGACGACCTGGCCGTCGACCTCGACCCGGCCCGCGGCGATGAGGTCCTCGCTCGCGCGGCGCGACGCCACGCCGGCGGAGGCCAGCAGCTTCTGCAGGCGCACGCCCTCGGGGTCGTGCACGTCGACGGCGGGCTGGCTCGCGCGGTGCGGCTGCGGCCGGCGCTGCGGCGGGCGCGCGCCCTTGGCCGACCCGCCCTTGCCCTGCGGCTTGCCCTTGCCGCCGGCC